>NZ_MWJN01000068.1:0-49380 GCF_002027145.1 Microbispora sp. GKU 823
CCGTTCCGCCCGCTCGCGCCCCGCGAAGGGGCGAGCCCGGCATGCCCGGCGGCGGTCCGCGCCGCGTCGTCGCGCAGCACCCGGCCCCCGGTGAGGGGCGTCCTCGCGGCGCTGCCGGAAAGCCCGGCGTTTCCGGAAAGCCCAGTGTCCCTGGAAAGCACGATGCCCCCGGAAAGCCCGGCGCCCCCGGAAAGCCCGGCGCCCCCGGGAAGGCCGGGGCTTCCGGCAGGCCCGGCGTCCCGGGAAAGTCCGGGGTTCCCGGCAGGCCCGGCGCCCAGGGGACACCGGGCGCCCCCGGAGACGGCGCTCCGGCGAAGGCAGGGGCCCCGGGCAGGACCGGCGCACCGCGGCCGTCCGCGCCGGGAGCGCCCGGCGGGACGGGCGGGACCGGCGTGGGCCGTCCCCGCACCGGCGGCGCTCCGTCGCGTCCCCAGCGCCCGCCGGGTCCGCAGCGTTCTCCAGGTCCACAGCGTTCTCCAGGTCCACAGCGTTCTTCGGGGCCGCCGGGTCCGCCGCGTCCGCCTGCCGTGCTCCGGCTGGGCAACCCCGTCCGGCGGCTGAGGGCGGCGCTCGTGGTGATGGCGATCGTGCTGTCGCTGTTCGCCGGCCGGCTGGTCCAGCTCCAGGGCTTCGACTCCAAGGTGCTCCAGGCCAGGGCCGCGGAGCAGCGCGTACGGCCCGAGACGCTGCCGGCGCGGCGCGGCTCGATCACCGACGCCGGGGGCCACGACCTCGCCGTGACGGTCGAGGCCAGGGAGATCTACGTCGACCCCAAGGACGTGGACGCGGACAAGCGCGACCTGGTCGCCACCACGCTGGCACGGGAGCTGAACAAGCCCAAGGAGGAGATCGCCGCCGCGCTGGCCAAGACCACCCAGCGGTACATCCCGCTGGCCCGCGACGTGGAGCCGCCGCGTGCCAAGCGCATCATGGGCTTCGAGCTCAAGGGCGTGGGCATGAAGGAGACCTACCGCCGCCTCTATCCCGGCGGCTCGCTCGCGGGCGGCCTGCTCGGCTTCGTCGGCGTCGACGGCAGGGGCCTGGAGGGCCTGGAGAGCGCGTACGACGACCTCCTGGCGGGCAAGGACGGCAAGCAGAGCGTCGAGCTCGGCGCGAACCGGCAGCGCATCCCGATGACGCGCAGCCAGCGCGAGGCGCCGGTGCCCGGGCGGGACGTGCGGCTGACCATCGACAGGGACATCCAGTGGGCCGCGGAGCAGGCGCTGGACCGGCAGGTCCGCGCGACGGGGGCGCGCAGCGGCAGCGTGATCGTCATGGACGTGCGGACCGGGCAGATCCTCGCCATGGCGAACGCGCCCCAGGCCAACCTCAACGACTGGCAGTCGGCCCCGGCCGAGGACCGCGCCAACCGCGCGGCGTCCGAGGTGTTCGAGCCGGGCAGCACCAACAAGGTGATCACGGCCGCGGCGGCGATGGAGGCGGGCGTGGTCACCCCCGACACCGTCTTCCGCGTGCCCGACCACATCCAGTGCGCCGACCGGCAGCTCAGGGACGCCCACCCGCACAAGCCCGAGCCGCTCACGTTCACCGGGATCCTCGCCGAGTCGAGCAACGTCGGCACGATCATGGTATCCGACAAGATCTCCAGCCAGCGGCTGTACGACATGTTCCGGTCCTTCGGATTCGGCGCGCGCAGCGGGTCGGAGGTCCCCGGCGAGCAGGCCGGCCTGCTGCCGCAGTGGCAGACGTGGTCGGGCAGCCAGCGCTGTACGATCGCCTACGGCCAGGGCATCTCGGTCACCGCGCTGCAGATGGCCAGCGTCTACCAGACGATCGCCAACGGTGGAGTGCGGATCACCCCCTCGATCGTGGCGGGCACCACCGACGAGCACGGCGCGTTCGTCCCCAGCCCCGCGGCCACGAGCACGCGGGTGATCAGCGAGACCACCGCCAAGAAGATCGCGCTGATGCTGGAGGCCGCGGTGGGCCACGAGGGCACGGGAGAGGAGGCCTCCATCGAGGGCTACCGTGTCGCGGGCAAGACCGGCACCGCCATGCGGTACGACGAGAAGTGCGCGGGATACTGCGGGTACACCGCCACGTTCGTCGGCTTCACCCCCGCGGACCAGCCCCGGCTGATGGCCCTGGCGGTCATCCAGGATCCGAAGAAAGGCCACTACGGCGGCGCCGTCGCCGCCCCGGTGTTCAAGGACGTCATGACTTTCGCGTTGAAGAACAGGAAGATCCCTCCGACCGGTACGAAGGCGCCCGCGATGGTCCTTCGCCCGTCGGAGTGACGGCGGAGTGACCGGAGCCGGAGTGGCCGGGGTGAGCGACGGAGGGGGGTACGCTCTCGCCGTGCGTTCCCCGTCGTCCATGCGTCCCGAGGCCGTCCAGGCCCGTCCGCTGTCCGCGCTGGCGTCCCTGCTCGGCACGTCGTCGGCCGTCCCGTCGCCCGGAGCGCGGGCGGTCCGCGGCACGGTCACCGGCATCACCCTCGACTCGCGCCGGGTGCGGCGCGGCGACCTGTACGTGGCCGTGCCCGGCAAGGCCCGGCACGGCGCGGAGTTCGCCGGCGACGCCCTGGCGTCGGGCGCGACGGCGATCCTGACCGACGAGGAGGGCCGCGACCGGGCCGTCGCGACCGGGCTGCCGGTGCTCGTCGTGCCCGACCCGAGGGCCGTGCTCGGACAGGTGGCCGCCTGGGTGTACGGCAAGCCGGCGGCCGGCATCACGCTCATCGGCGTCACCGGCACCAGCGGCAAGTCCACCTCGACGTTCCTGTTGGAGGCGGGACTGCGGGCGGCGGGTCACCGCACCGGCCTCGTCGGCGGCGTGGAGATCCGCGCGGGCGACGTGCGGTTCACCCCCGAGCTGACCACCCCGGAGGCGACCGACCTGCAGGGGCTGTTCGCGCTGATGCGCGAGCGGGGCGTGAGCGCGGCGGCCATGGAGGTCTCCAGCCACGCCCTGGCCCTCGGCCGCGTGGACGGCCTGTTCTACGACGTGTCGATCTTCACCAACCTCTCCCAGGACCACCTGGACTTCCACCGCGACCTGGACGACTACTTCGCGGCCAAGGCGCGCCTGTTCACCCCCGAGTTCAGCCGGGCGGGCGTGGTGAACATCGACGACGCCCACGGACGGGAGCTGGCCGCGACGGCCAAGATCCCCATCACCACGTTCTCCGCCACCGGGGCGCCGGAGGCCGACTGGCGCGCCGAGGACGTGCGCCTCGGCGCGGCCGGCAGCGCGTTCCGCCTGGTCGGTCCCGGCGGGGTCGAGGCCGAGGTGTCGGTGGCCCTGCCCGGCCCGTTCAACGTGGCCAACACGCTCGGCGCGCTGGTGGCGCTGGTGGAGGCGGGGGTCCCGCTGCAGGCCGCGGTGACCGGCGTCGGCGAGTTCGCCGGCGTGCCGGGCCGGATGGAGCGGGTGCCGGGCGCGGACGACGTCCAGGTGATCGTGGACTACGCGCACAAGCCGGGCGCGGTGGAGTCGGTGCTGTGCTCGCTGCGCGCCGTGCTCGACGACGGGCCCGGCGGCCGGCTGGTGATCGTGCTGGGCTGCGGCGGCGACCGCGACCGCGGCAAGCGCCCGATGATGGGCGAGGCCGCCGTCCGCCTCGCCGACCTGGCCGTGTTCACCAGCGACAACCCTCGTACGGAGGACCCGCTCGCGATCCTCGCCGCGATGCTGGAGGGCGCGCTGCGGGTACCTGTCCAGGAGCGGGCCCACGTAATCGTGGAGCCGGACCGGGCGGCGGCCATCCGCCTGGCCGTCGGCGGTGCGGCCCCCGGAGATGTGGTAGTTGTGGCCGGCAAGGGGCACGAGCAGGGGCAGTATGTCGGGGGCGAGGTCATTCCCTTCGACGACCGCGAGGTGGCCGCCGCCGCCATCGCGGAGCGGAGCCGGGCGCGGCGGGCGGCGCGGGAGGCCGCCGATGCGTGAGCCGATGCCGGGCCGTGCCCTGGCGGCCGAGTTAGCGACGCGAAAGAGAGCAGGAAAGACACCATGATCCCGTTGCCGCTGGCCCGGGTCGCCGAGATCACGTCCGGAGCGTTGAACGGGGCGGCCGACCCCGCGGCCGTGGTCCGGGGGCCCGTCGTGATCGACTCACGGGCGGCCGGACCGGGCTCGCTGTTCGTGGCGATCAAGGGTGAACGGGCCGATGGGCACGACTTCGCCCGGCAGGCCCACGACGCCGGCGCCGTCGCCGTCCTCGCCACCCGGCCCGTCGAGGCGCCCGCCGTGATCGTGGCCGACCCGCTCGCGGCCCTGGCCTCGCTCGCCACCGCCGTGCTGTCGGAGCTGCCCGGCACGACCGTGGTCGGGGTGACCGGATCCGCGGGCAAGACCACGACCAAGGACCTGCTGGCCGGTCTCGCCGCCCGGCTCGGCCCCACGGTCGCCCCCGTCGGCTCGTACAACAACGAGATCGGCCACCCGCTGACCGTGCTCAAGGCCGACGAGACCACCGGTTTCCTGGTCCTGGAGCTGAGCGCGCGCAGCGTCGGCCACATCGCCTACCTGGCGAGGATCGCCCCGCCCCGCATCGGCGTCGTGCTCAACGTCGGCACCGCGCATCTCGGGGTGTTCGGCGGCAAGGAGGCGATCGCGCAGGCCAAGGGCGAGCTCGTCGAGGCGCTGCCCGCCGACGGGGTCGCCGTGCTCAACGCCGACGACCCGCTGGTGCGCGCGATGGCCGGCCGTACGAGCGCGCGGGTGACTTACTTCGGGCGCTCGCCGGAGGCGCACGTGCGGGCGGAGGACGAGACGCTCGACGCGACCGGCCGCGCCTCGTTCACGCTGCGCACGCCGTCCGGCACCGCCCCGGTCCCGGCTGCGCCTGTACGGCGCGCACACCGTGGAGAACGCCCTTGCCGCGGCGGCCGCCGCGCACGAGCTGGGGCTGCCGGCGGCCGCCATCGCCGAGGAGCTGTCGGCGGCCGAGCCGCGCAGCCGCTGGCGCATGGAGGTCAGCGAGCGGCCCGACGGCGTGACCGTGATCAACGACGCCTACAACGCCAACCCCGACTCCATGCGGGCCGCCTTCGGCAGCCTGGCGGTGATGGGGGAGGGGCGGCGGCGGTTCGCGGTGATCGCCGCGCTGCGCGAACTGGGCGAGGAGAGCGCGGCGCTGAACGAGGACCTCGGGCGGCTGGCCGCGGGCGCGGGCCTGGAGGCCGTCGTCGTCGTGGGGGAGGACGCCGAGCCGGTGCTGCGGGGCGCGCCCGGCGCGATCCACGTCCCGGACGCCGCGGCGGCGGCTCGGGAGTTGTCGGACCGGCTCGCGCCGGGCGACGTGGTGCTGGTGAAGGGGCCGCGTGCGGCCGGGCTCGAGCGGGTCGCCGAGGCGATCCTCGGAGGTGACGCCCGGTGAGGAACATCCTCATCGCGGGGGCGATCTCGCTGATGCTGTCCATGGTCGGCACGCCGCTGGCCATCCGGCTGTTCGCCCGCAGGGGCTACGGCCAGAACATCCGGGAGGAGGGCCCGTCGGGGCACTACGACAAGAAGGGCACTCCCACGATGGGCGGCACGGTGATCGTCATCGCGTCGCTGATCGGCTACTTCGTGGCCCACGGGGTGACCGTCTTCTCGGCCGCCACCGACCCCCCGACGGCATCGGGACTGCTGGTGCTGTTCCTGATGACGGGCCTCGGCGCGGTCGGCTTCCTCGACGACTTCATCAAGATCTACAAGCAGCGCAGCCTGGGCCTGCGCAGCGGCGCCAAGGCGGGCGGGCAGCTCGTCGTCGGCGCGATCTTCGCGGTGCTGGTCCTGCGGTTCCCCAACGCCTACGCCGTCACCCCGGCCGACACGCACGTGTCGTTCCTGCGGGACATCGGGCCGTCCATCGGGCTCATCGGGTTCATGATCTGGGTCGTGTTCTTCATCGTGGGCTTCTCGAACGCGGTGAACCTGACCGATGGGCTCGACGGCCTGGCCTCCGGCGCCACCTGCCTGGTCCTCGCGGCGTACGTGCTGATCGGCAACTGGCAGCTGCGCAACAGCTGCACGACGGTCGGCTTCGGCCCAAACTGCTATTGGGTGCGCGATCCGCTCGACCTGGCGGTGGTCGCGGCGGCGGTGCTGGGCGCCTGCCTGGGCTTCCTGTGGTGGAACGCCCCGCCCGCCAAGATCTTCATGGGCGACACCGGCTCGCTGGCCCTCGGCGGCGTGATCGCCGGTCTGGCCTTCACCACCCGGACCCAGCTCCTGCTCGTCATCCTGGGCGGCCTGTTCGCGATCATCACGATGTCGGTGATCATCCAGGTCGGGTCCTTCAAGCTGACCCGCAGACGCGTGTTCCGGATGGCGCCGCTCCAGCACCACTTCGAGCTGTCGGGCTGGGCCGAGACGACCATCGTGGTGCGCTTCTGGCTGATCGCCGCCCTGTGCGTCGCCGCCGGTCTCGGTCTGTTCTACCTCGAATGGATGCCGAAACAGTGAACGTCGTCGTCGCCGGCCTCGGCGTGTCGGGCGCCGCCGCGGCGCGGGCCCTGGCGGCGCGCGGCGAGCGCGTGACCGTGCTGGAGGCCGCGGACGGCGAGCGGCAGCGCGCGACGGCCGCCGAGCTCGCCGAGCTGGGCGTGGAGGTGCGCTTCGGCGAGCCCGCCCTGCCCGACGGGACCTCGCTCCTGGTCACCTCGCCGGGCTGGCGCCCCCACGCACCCGCTGCTCGTCGCCGCCGCGGACGCGGGCGTCGAGGTCATCGGAGAGGTCGAGCTGGCCTGGCGGCTGCGGCAGGAGCCCGCGGCCCCCTGGCTGGCGCTGACCGGCACCAACGGCAAGACCACCGCCGTCCGCATGCTCACGTCCATGCTGTCCGCCGCCGGGCACAAGGCCGTGGCCGTGGGCAACGTCGGCGTCCCGATCGTGGATGCCGTCGACGGGCCGTACGACGTGCTGGCCGTGGAGCTGTCGAGCTTCCAGCTCCACTGGTCCTCGACCCTGGGCCCGCTCGCGGCGGCCGTGCTCAACGTGGCGCCCGACCACATCGACTGGCACGGCTCGATGGAGGAGTACGCCGCGGCCAAGGCGCGCGTCTACGCGGGAGCGGGGACGGTGGTCTACAACGCCGACGACGCGTGGTCGTCCCGCCTGGCCGAGCCGTACGCCTCTCGGGTGGGCTTCACGCTCGCCGTGCCCCGGCCAGGGCAGCTGGGCGTCGTGGAGGACCTGCTGGTCGACCGGGCCTTCGTGGCCGACCCCGCGACCTCGGCGGAGGAGCTGGCCTGCCTCGCCGACGTGCGGCCGTTCGCGCCCCACAACGTCGCCAACGCGCTCGCCGCCGCCGCCCTGGCCCGCGCGTACGGCGTGCCGCCCGAGGCCGTACGGCGCGGCCTGCGGGAGTTCACGCCCGACCCGCACCGGATCGCCCACGTGGCCCGGGTCGGCGAGGTCGACTACGTGGACGATTCCAAGGCCACCAACCCGCACGCGGCCGCCGCGTCCCTGGCCGCCTACGAGTCGATCGTGTGGATCGCGGGCGGCCAGCTCAAGGGCGCCGACGTCGACGACCTCGTACGGCAGGCCGCGCCCCGGCTGCGCGGCGCGGTGCTGCTGGGGACCGACCGGGATGTGATCCGCCGCGCATTGGCGCGACACGCCGCGAATGTCCCCGTGGTGGACGTGCCCGGGCAAGACACTGGGGTCATGGACCGTGTCGTCACCGAAGCCGCCCGGCTCGCCACCCCGGGTGACACCGTGCTGCTCGCCCCCGCCGGGGCGTCACTGGACATGTTCGCCAGTTACGGAGCGCGTGGGGAGGCGTTCGCCCGAGCCGTGCAGCGGCTGGCGGCCCGGTGACGGCCCCGCGACCGGCTCCGCCGCGCGCCACCGCGCGGAAGGCGGAGCGCCGGGGGCCCGAGCCCGTCGGCTGGGCCGGCGCCCAGCTCGCCGCGCTGCGCGAGCTGCTGGGCCGCCCGCTGACGTCCTACCACCTGGTGCTCGGCTGCAGCGCGCTGCTGCTGGCGCTCGGGCTGATGATGGTGCTGTCGGCGTCGAGCATCGAGGCGCTGCAGCGGACCGGCGACCCGTTCTACTGGTTCCTCAAGCAGGTCACGTCGGTGGCGATCGGGCTCCCCCTGATGTGGATCTGCTCCCGGCTGCCGCAGCGGTTCTTCCGCCTGGCCGGCTATCCGCTGATGGGCCTGGCGATCCTCGGCCTGCTGATGGTCATCTTCCTCGGTCAGGAGCTGCTGGGCGCCCAGCGGTGGATCGTCATCGGCCCGTTCTCGGTCCAGCCGTCTGAGCCGGCGAAGCTGGCCCTGGTGCTGTGGGGCGCCGACCTGCTGGCGACGCGGGCGCGCGCCGGCCGCATCGAATGGCGCCAGCTGCTGATCCCGCTCATGCCGGGCGTGGCCCTGCTGGCGGTCCTGGTCATGCTCGGGCGCGACCTCGGCACCACGCTCGTGCTCATGATGATCTTCCTGGCGCTGCTGTGGGTGGTCGGCGCGCCGGTGCGGCTGTTCGGCGGGATCCTCGCGCTGCTCGTGCTGGCGACCGCCACTATGATCATCGCCGAGCCGTACCGGCTCGACCGGCTGACCGGCTTCCTGCACCCGTGGGACACCGCGCAGAACGAGGGGTTCCAGTCCGTCCAGGGGCTCATGGCGATCGGGTCGGGCGGCTGGTTCGGCATCGGGCTGGGCGCCAGCCGGCAGAAGTGGAACTATCTGCCCCACGCCGAGAGCGACTTCATCTTCTCCATCATCGGCGAGGAGCTCGGGCTGATGGGGACGCTCGTGGTGGTCGCGCTGTTCGGCCTGCTCGGCTATGCCGGGCTGCGCATCGCCATCCGGACGAAGGACCCCTTCGTCCGGCTGTCGGCCGCCGCCGCCACCGCCTGGATCGCCGGGCAGGCGTCGTCAACATCGGCGCGGTCATCGGGGTCCTCCCGGTCACCGGCATCCCGCTGCCCCTGGTGTCGTACGGCGGATCGGCGCTGCTGCCGACGCTCGCCGCGCTCGGCATGCTGGTGTCGTTCGCCAAGCAGGAGCCCGGAGCGGCCGAGGCTCTGGCCGCCCGTGGCCCGGGACCGGCCGCGCGGGCTCTAAGCTGGCTTGGCCTGAACCGCGCCGGGCGGCGGTCCGCGGCCTCGCGGGCACCGGCCCGGCAGCAGGCCGCACGGCCGCGGACGGCACGAAGAGGAACGACAGGGAACGGATCCGGGAACATCCGCGACAAAATCCGGAAAGACGTCCGCGGCAATATCCGCGAAGACATCCGCAAGAACAGGGAGTGACATGAGGGTGGTCCTCGCCGGCGGCGGGACGGCCGGCCATATCGAGCCGGCGCTCGCGCTGGCCGACGCGCTTCGCCGGCTCGACCCGAGGATCGGCATCACCTGCCTCGGCACCGAGCGCGGCCTGGAGACCCGCCTGGTGCCCGCCCGGGGCTACGAGCTCGAACTCGTGCCCGCCGTGCCGCTGCCCCGCTCGCTCAGCCCTCAGCTCCTCACCGTGCCCGGCCGCCTCGCCGGGGCCATCGGCAGCGCCGCGGGCATCCTCGACAAGGTCGGCGCGGACGTCCTGGTCGGCTTCGGCGGGTACGTCGCCACGCCCGGCTACCTCGGCGCCCGGCGGCGTGGGGTGCCGATCGTGGTCCACGAGGCCAACCCCCGGCCCGGCCTGGCCAACCGGCTCGGCGCCCGCCTCACCGAGCACGTCTTCACCGGCCACCCCGACGCCGTGCTCCCGAACGCCGAGTACATCGGCATCCCGCTGCGCCGCGAGATCAGCATGATGGACCGCCTGTCGATGGGCGACAAGGCGCGGTCGTACTTCGGGCTGGAGTCCGACCGGGTGACGCTGCTCGTGTTCGGCGGCTCCCAGGGCGCCCGCTCGATCAACCAGGCGGCGCTGGAGGCCGCGCCCTACCTGCGGGCTGCGGGCGTCCAGGTGCTGCACGTGATCGGGCCCAAGAACACCGTCGAGGTGGAGCCCCCGCCGGGCGACCCGCAGTACGTCATCCTGCCGTACGTCGACCGGATGGACCTGGCCTACGCCGCCGCCGACCTCGTGCTGTCCCGCGCGGGCGCCATGACCTGCGCCGAGCTCACCGCCGTGGGGCTGCCGGCGGCGTTCGTGCCGCTGCCGCACGGCAACGGCGAGCAGCGCCTCAACGCCGAGCCCATCGTGCGGGCCGGGGGCGGCCTGATGGTCGATGACGCGAACCTGTCGGCCGCCTGGATCGTCCAGACGCTGCTGCCGATCCTGAACGACCCCGAGCGCGTGGTCGCGATGTCCGAGGCCGCATCGCGGATGGGCCGCAAGGACGCCGACATGGCGCTCGCCCGCAAGGTGCTGGAGATCGCTCACCGATGAGTCTCGTCAAGCTCGTGGATCCCGTCCCTGCGGCCGACCTGGGGCGGGTGCACTTCATCGGCATCGGCGGCGCCGGGATGTCCGGCATCGCCAGGATCCTGCTCAAGCGGGGCATGCCGGTGTCGGGCAGCGACGCGCGGCCCTCCGAGCTGCTGGCCGAGCTGCGCGAGCTGGGCGCCGTCATCCACGTCGGCCACGCCGCCTCCCACATCAAGGACGTGGACACGGTCGTGGTGTCCACCGCCATCCGCGACTCCAACCCCGAGCTGGGGGAGGCGCTGCGGCAGAACCTGCGGGTGATCCCGCGTGCCGCCGCGCTGGCCTCGGTCATGACCGGCCGCACCGGCATCGCCGTCGCCGGCACGCACGGCAAGACCACGACCACCTCGATGTTGACCGTGGCGTTGCAGAAGTGCGGCGAGGACCCGTCGTACTGCGTCGGCGGGCAGCTCGTGACGACCGGGCTCGGCGCCGACGACGGCGCGGGCGAGGTGTTCGTGGCGGAGGCCGACGAGAGCGACGGCTCGTTCCTCATGCTCGCGCCGCGCATCGCCGTGGTGACCAACGTCGAGGCCGACCACCTCGACAACTACGGCGACCCCCAGGCCGTCCACGACAGTTTCGCGCGTTTCGTCGAGCGGATCGAGTCGCTGCTCGTGGTGTGCGCCGACGACCCGGGCGCCGCCGCCCTCGTGCCCGTCGCGCGTGAGCGCGGCCTCACCGTCGTCACGTACGGCGAGAGCGCCGGCGCCGACCTGCGCACGACCGACGTGGTGCCGCGCGGCCTCGGCGTGGAGTTCGGCGTGGAGCTCGGCCCCGCCGCGCCCGGGGGACCGGGACGAGGCGAGGTGCGCCTCGCCGTGCCGGGCCGGCACAACGCGCTCAACGCCACCGCGGTGATCGCCGTGGCGCTCCACCTCGGCCTGCGCTTCGACGACGTCAAGGAGGGCCTGGCCGCCTTCACCGGGGCCAAGCGGCGGTTCGAGTCCAAGGGCGAGGCCGCGGGCGTGACCGTCTTCGACAGCTACGCCCACCACCCGACCGAGCTGACCGCCGACCTGCGCGCCGCCCGCGACGTCGTGACCGGCGACGGCCGGGTCATCGCGGTCTTCCAGCCGCACCTGTACTCGCGCACCCGGTTCTTCGCCGACGAGTTCGGCGCGGCGCTCGGCCTCGCCGACGAGGTGGTCGTGCTGGACGTGTACGGCGCGCGCGAGGACCCCGAGCCGGGGGTCTCCGGCGCGCTGGTCGCGGGGAAGATCCCGCTTCCCGCCGAGCGGGTCGTCTACGCGCCCGACCGGCAGGCCGTGCCGGCGCTCGTCGCCGACCGGGCCCGTGCCGGGGACATCGTGCTGACGATGGGCGCGGGAGACGTGACGGAACTCGGCCCGAAGATCGTCGCGGAGCTGTCCGCCCAGTGATCCGGCCCGTGATCCGCACCCTGATCCGCACCGTGATCCGGAGCGTGGGGGACCGGTGAGGCGGGCCGTCCGGCGTTCGGCCCTCGCCACCCTGCTGACCGGCGGGGTGGTGGGCGTCGCCACGTGGGTGGTGTTCTTCTCGCCCGTCCTCGGCGTGCGGGAGGTCGAGGTCACCGGCAACAGCCGGATCCCCGCCGAGCAGCTGCGGCAGGCCGCGGGGGTGCGCACCGGCACGCCGCTCGCCACGGTGGACCTCGCCGAGGTCGAACGGCGGGTGCGGGCGATGCGCGAGGTCGAGTCGGCCACGGCCGACCGCGGCTGGCCGGGAACGCTGCGCATCAACGTGGTCGAGCGCGTCCCCGCCGCCGCCGTGCCCATGGGCGTGACGACCGCGGTGATCGACCGGTACGGCGTCGTCCTGCAGCAGGTGACCGTGGCCCCGCCCCGGCTGCCGGTGCTGCGCGTCCAGCGGGCCGCCGTGGACGACCCCGCCACCAGGGCCGGGCTCACCGTGCTGCGGGCACTGCCGGAAAGCGTCCTGGAGCGCCTGCGGGAGCTGCGCGTCGCCTCGCCCCGGTCGATCACGCTCAAACTCACCGACGGCCGTACGGTCCTGTGGGGGGACGCGGGGCGCTCGGCGCAGAAGGGACGTGTCCTGCTCGCCGCCCTCGCCAAGCCGGGAACCAGCTACGATGTCAGCTCGCCGCAGGTGGTGACGGTCAAGTGAGATATCTCACGGGCCGTGAACACATGATCCGGGTCCGCCCCGGAGCAGGGCATCGTGCGAATAGGACAGCGCGCGACACGCCGGACGGCCTTGCGGCGCGGTTAGTTGACCCTGGGGGACGCGCAACCCTACTGTCCGTATCAATCCTCAGGTTGACATAACTCTAAATCTCAACTTGAGGGTGAGAGTTCAGAAGACGGCGGGCCCTGCCCGCATGAAACGCAAACGAGCGGAAAGGCCCCTCGTCGTGGCAGCACCGCAGAACTACCTCGCGGTCATCAAGGTCGTCGGCATCGGCGGCGGCGGAGTGAACGCCGTCAACCGGATGATCGAGGAGGGACTCAAGGGCGTCGAGTTCATCGCCATAAACACTGACGCCCAGGCGCTGCTGATGAGTGACGCCGACGTGAAGCTCGACGTGGGACGCGAGCTCACCCGGGGCCTCGGCGCGGGCGCCAATCCCGAGGTGGGCCGCAAGGCCGCCGAGGACCACCGGGAGGAGATCGAGGAGGTCCTCAAGGGCGCCGACATGGTCTTCGTGACCGCGGGCGAGGGCGGCGGCACCGGAACCGGCGGCGCGCCGGTCGTGGCCAGCATCGCCCGCTCGCTCGGCGCGCTCACGATAGGTGTGGTCACCCGGCCCTTCAGCTTCGAGGGCAAGCGCCGGGCCATGCAGGCCGAGGCCGGCATCGAGACCCTCCGCGAGGAGGTCGACACGCTGATCGTCATCCCGAACGACCGGCTGCTGTCGATCTCCGACCGCCAGGTGAGCGTGCTCGACGCGTTCAAGGCCGCCGACCAGGTGCTGCTGTCCGGTGTGCAGGGCATCACCGACCTCATCACCACGCCCGGCCTGATCAACCTGGACTTCGCCGACGTGAAGTCGGTCATGTCCGGCGCGGGCTCGGCCCTCATGGGCATCGGCCACGCCAGGGGCGACGACCGGTCGGTCGCCGCCGCCGAGATGGCGGTCTCCAGCCCGCTGCTGGAGGCGAGCATCGACGGCGCCCACGGCGTGCTGCTGTCCATCGCGGGCGGCTCCGACCTGGGTCTGTTCGAGATCAACGAGGCGGCCCAGCTCGTCAGCAACGCCGCCGCGCCCGACGCCAACATCATCTTCGGTACGGTCATCGACGACGCGCTCGGCGACGAGGTGCGGGTGACGGTCATCGCGGCCGGGTTCGACGAGCCCGCGCCGGCCAAGCCGGTGGCCGCGCCGCTGTCGCGGCCCCAGCAGGCGGCCCGTCCGGCGCAGCCCGCGCCCGCGGCCCGTCCCGCGCCCGCCCCGGCCAAGCCGGAGCCGCGCGTGGAGCCCGCGCCGGTGCGTCCGGTGAGCAGCGCGGCGCAGCCCGCGCCCGCACCTGCTCCCCGCACCGGTGCAGCCCGCGGCTCCGCCGGTGACCCAGCTTCCGGTGAACGCGCTCCCGGCGAACCCGGTGCCGCAGGCCCAGCCCGCGAGCCAGCCGGTCCAGCAGGCGACGTCGCAGGCGGCGTCCGCGCCCCAGGCCCAGCAGGCCGAGGCGGTCACGCCGTTCCCGCGCGAGGCGGCCGACGGCGGGCGCGACCAGGGTGCGACCGGACCGCTGTCGATCCCCGCGCCCCCACTCCCGAGCCGCCGACCCCGATCACCTCCAGGAACGCGCAGCCGGGCCCCCGGCGTCCCGTGGTCTTCGAGGAGCAGGAGGAGGAGCTCGACGTGCCGGACTTCCTCAAGTGACGCCGGACATCCGTACGGCCGGAGGCGCGGTCCGTGGGTGACCGGCGCGAGGAACTGGCCGCGGCGCTGGCCGGGGTGGAGCGGCACATCGAGGACGCCTGCCGGGCCGCGGGCCGGTCGCGGTCGGAGATCACGCTGATCGCGGTGACGAAGACCTACCCGGCCTCCGACGTGCGGCTGCTCGCGGAGCTGGGCGTGTCGCACGTCGGCGAGAACCGCGACCAGGAGGCGGCGGCCAAGGCGGCCGACTGCGCGGGTCTCGGCCTCACGTGGCACTTCATCGGCCAGTTACAGACGAACAAGGTCCGCTCGGTCGTCTCCTACGCCGACATGGTCCACTCGGTGGACCGCCCCCGCCTGGTGGACTCGCTCAGCCGCGAGGCCGTACGCGCGGAGCGCGAGCTGGACTGCCTCATCCAGGTCGCCCTCGACGCCGCACCGGGAGAGGGCGGGATCGGGCGGGGCGGCGCCGCGCCGGAGGAGGTGCCGGCGCTCGCGGGGCTCGTCGCGAAGGCGGAGGGGCTGCGCCTGCGGGGCGTCATGGCGGTCGCCCCGCTGGGGGAGGACCCGGCCGCCGCGTTCGCCCGGCTGCGGGCCGTCGCCGAGCGGGTCCGCGAGGAGCACCCCGGCGCCGATGTGATATCGGCCGGAATGAGTGGAGACATCCCCCAAGCTGTGGCGAACGGCGCGACACACCTTCGAGTCGGTACGGCGTTGCTCGGCCGCAGAAAGCCCTTCGTCAGGTAATGTCCCCCAAGTGGACCATGGTGTCCGCGCTCAGGTAGAGGTCGATCAGCGGTGAGCTCCAAGGGGGGTACGGCTACCGCCCTGGCCTTCCAAAGGGACCTTGAAGGCACCAGTAACGCGGAGGACGACGAGCGATGGCCGGCGCGATGCGCAAGATGGCGGTCTACCTCGGTCTCGTGGAGGACGACCGCTACGAAGACAGGTACGCGGCAGAGTACGGCACCGACGAGGAGTACGGCGACGAGGAGTACGAGTCGCCGCGGCGCGGCTTCGCCGGGCCCTCCGGCACGCACTCGGGGCCCCTGGAGCGCGAGGACGACACCGAGACGGCCGTCCCCGCCCCGCGTCCCCCCACTACCGTGCTCGAGCGCCGTACGACCGATCTGGCGCGCATCACCACCCTGCATCCCCGCACGTACAACGAGGCGCGGACGATCGGCGAGCACTTCCGCGAGGGCACGCCGGTCATCATGAATCTGACAGAGATGGTCGACAGCGACGCCAAGCGCCTTGTCGATTTCGCGGCAGGTCTCGTCTTTGGCCTACACGGCAGCATCGAACGTGTTACCAACAAGGTGTTCCTGTTGTCCCCCGCCAACGTTGAGGTGACCGCCGAGGACAAGGCCAGAATCGCGGAACGCGGCTTCTTCAACCAGAGCTAGAGTTCCATACATGAACAGTGACCGGCTGAGCGGTGCCCGTGCGGCCCGAGGGCGGCTGGACCGAGGGGAGGCGGGGCTCGACCGTGGGGATCATTAGCGAGATCTTGGTCATCGCCCTGACCCTCTTCCTGGTTCTGCTGATCGGCAGAATGATCATAGATACGGTGCAGGCGTTCGCCCGCGCCTGGCGGCCCACAGGGGTCGTCCTGGTGCTGGCGGAGGTTGTTTACACAGTGACCGACCCGCCTCTCAAGTTCCTCCGCCGTTTCATTCCGCCCCTCAGGTTGGGTACGGTGGCCTTTGACCTGAGCTTCACAGTGCTGTTCATTGTGGTTTTGGTCTTGATCCAAGTCGTGAACGCGCTTCGTTGATCGGGTACCGTCCGACCGGACAGACTCCAAGCGCGCCAAGGAGACCCAAATGCCGTTGACGCCCGCTGATGTGCGGAACAAGCAGTTCAGTACCACCCGGCTGAGGCCGGGGTACGACGAGGAGGAGGTCGACGCCTTCCTCGACGAGGTCGAGGCCGAGCTGGACCGCCTCATCCAGGAGAACGAGGAACTCCGCGCGAAGCTGGCCGAGTGCCTCAGGGGCAAGGTGCCCGGGGGTATGGGCATGCCCGGCTCCATGCAGATGGCGCCCGCTCCCGTGGCCGAGCCGAAGCCCGAGATGATGGCCCCCCAGCCGGAGCCGATCAAGCCTCCGGAGCCGGCCCGTCCCGAGCCGGTGCCCGTCGGCATGGGCCTCCCGCCCGCCGAGGACAACATGGACACCGCGGCCCGCGTGCTCGCCCTCGCCCAGCAGACGGCCGACCAGGCGATCGCCGATGCCCGTCGCGAGGCGGACGAGACCGTGACCCGCGCCCGGCGCGAGGCCGACGACATCCTCGGCAAGGCCCGCCGTCAGGCCGAGCAGATCATCGGCGACGCCCGCGCCCGCGCCGAGACGCTGGAGCGCGACGCCCAGGAGCGGCACCGCCAGGCCATGGGCACCCTCGTCCAGACCCGCGACGAGCTGGAGCGCAAGGTCGAGGAGCTGCGCAGCTTCGAGCGCGAGTACCGCAGCCGTCTCAAGCTGTACCTGGAGAACCAGCTCGCCGAGCTGAACGTCGCGGGTGAGGGCAGCGGAGGCTTCCCGATCGTGGGCGCCGCCCCGGCCATGGCCCACGCCGTCGCCCCCGGTCCCCAGCAGATGACCGCAGCCCCCAACCCGTTCGGTCAGGAGCCCTCGCAGCACTCCGGCGCCTTCCCCGGACCCGACGGCCCCCACAACGACCGCCGGTAAGAAGTGGCGGGTCCCCACAGGGACCCGATAGCTCGGAGAACCCCCCGTGATCCTCATCAGTGCCGCACTGGTCCTCGCCGCAATCGTCCTGCTCATCGCGGGCGTCGTGCTGGGGACGCCCCCTCTCGTGATGTGGTCGATCGTCGTCAGCGTGCTGTCGGCGGTCTGCCTGCTGATCGGGGCACTGCTGAGGCGCCACGAGCTGTTCCCTGCCGGTGGGCGTGCCGCCGAGGGAACCGCTCCCACCCCCCAGGGTTCGTCCGTGCCCCAGCTCGCGCACGTCGGTGCCGTGAGCGGGGCGTACGGCGGAGCCCTCGCCGGGGCACCGGCGCATCCGGTGGCGACGCCCATGGTGGCGGCCCCGCCGGTCACACATCACGGGGCATTGCCCCCGCAGACCTTCCCGTCCCCGCCGCCCCAGCGGACGGGACCGATCACGCGGCCGCCGGCCGGTTCCGGCCGCGGCCTCGCCCCCGACGCGATCGTCCTCGTGATCCCCGGGCGCAAGCGCTTCCATCTGGCCACCTGTCGCCAGCTCGCCGGGCGTGAGACCGAGGAGCTCACGCACGAGGAGGCCCGCGAGGAGGGCTTCACCCCCTGCACCACCTGTCTCCCCGAGATCTCCACCCGTACGGCGGAGCCGGAGGAGGCCCCATCCCGCGACGACACGGCCCGCGACGACACGGTCCGCGATGAGAGCCTGCGCGCGGAGGCCGCTCCCACGACCGCCACGCCTTCGGCCGGAACCTCCGGCACGACCGGCCAGGAACCGCCCCGTCCCACCACGCCCGCTGATCGCGAGCCGCCCGTCGCGCGGTTCCCTCAGCCCGGCGTCCCGGGGCCGCGCCTGCCCGAGTCGTCCGCCCCAGAATCGTCCGGCCCCCAGTCGCCCGATGACGAAGCGCGCGAAGAGCCCCGTGAGGCGGCGGAAAAGGCGCCCGGGAAGACCGCCGACGTCGGCGAGGCGGACGAGCAGGACGGTCCGGCGCGCGACACGGCCTCCAAGGCCGACGCAGAGGTCGACGCCGGGGCCGAGAGCGACGGGCACACACCGGTGAACTGGTTCGGCCGGGGCGGGCCGCAGGAGTCCGGCGCCGAGACGACGGCGCCGCCTGCCGCCTCCACGCCGCCGTCCTCGCCTTCCTCGTCCTCCACCGAGTCTTCAGAGGCGTCGTCCGGATCCTCCGCGCCGTCCTGGCCTTCTGCCACGTCATGGTCCGCACCGGCCTGGTCTCCGCCGGCGGCAGGATCGGCGTCGGGCCGGGCGGACGACGAGACGGACGACTCGCTGACCGACACCGCGGAGCACGACTGGTTCAGGCCCGGCAGGGTCCCCCTGCCGTGGGACCCCGCACGGTCCAAGACCGCGGGGGAGACGGCGAAGGAACCCCCGTCGTCGGGGGACGGCGAGTCCGATGGACCCGCGGCCGGGGACAAGGCTCCCGGTGCGGCTGCGGCCTCGCCGCGGAAGGCCACCTCTTCCGGGGCGGACGACGAGCAGGCCCGTGACGACCAGAGCGACTCCGGCGCCGTGGACGCGCAAGCCGCGTCCGGTCCGGAGGACGCCCCCACGCCCTCGCGTGCGGGGAGCGGAAAGCCGGTGGAGCCGGCAGAGACCCCCGGATCCGGGCGCGCCGGATCCGCGGCCTCGGCCGGCTCCACCTCCGGCCCGGCACCCGCCGCCCAGAACACCGCTGAGAACACCGCTGAGAAGAGCACCGAGAAGAGCGCGGGGAAGACGGGCGAGCGGCCCGGCGGTGACTCCGGCGCCGCCCGCGAGGAGGACGGCGCCGCAGCGGCGCCCCGCGCCGACAAGGGTGACGGCGCCGCGGCGGCCCGGACCGAAGAGGGCGGCGGCGAGACCGCAGACAACCGCGACGAGTCCGAAAGCGGGTCCGGAGAGGACCGCAGCGCCGACGCGGCGGAGCCGCCCGCGGGTGGGGACACCCAAGTGCGGGTCATGGTCGGCACACGGCGCTACCACGAGGCCGGTTGCCCTCTGATCAGCGGGATGGGCGACTCGGGCATCGAGACCATGACCCGGGCCGAGGCCGACGAGGCCGGCCTCACTCCCTGCTCGGTCTGTCAGAGCGACCGCTGAGGCGCGCCCCGGCCGCAAGGCCGGCGCGCCACGTCATGCGCGGTGCGGCCCCGTCAACGTGTCGACCGCCCGCCGGACCGTCACTCGCTAGGCTGGACGCGTGCGACGCCGACAGAAGGCGTACCTGCTGATGATGGGCACGTGCCTCACGCTGTTCGTGCTGGCCGGCGCCGTCGTCCGGATGTACTCGACCACCGCGGCGATCGTGATGTTCGTGGTGGCACTGGTGATCCCGCCCTTCGCCGTCATCGTCGCCAACCGTCGCGGCGACGACCGCGACGAGTGACGCCGTAAGTCGCGAGAGCGGTTCGGGCCGGGCGCCCGCAGTCCGGTGGATATGCCGATGGGGCCGGTCGGCGACCGGCCCCATCGGCTGCGGGAATCAGGCCTTGCGGAGGCGGAAGGACAGGCCGAGGTCGGCGTCCTGGTGGACCGGCAGGTCCTCGTCCGGGACGCCTTCCGTGAGGGTGGCCGCCAGGACCTCGTCGGCGACGGCGTCGCCGCCCTCGCGCAGCGCCTCGGCCAGCTCACCCTCGGCGACCACCACAGGTGGATGCGGTCGGTGATGGACAGGCCGGTGGACTTGCGGGCCTCCTGGACGAGCCGGATCACGTCGCGGACCAGGCCGGCCCGGCGCAGTTCGTCGGTGATCGCCAGGTCGAGCGCCACCGTCTCGCCGGTGCCGGTGTCCACCGCGCCGGTCTCCACGGCCCAGCCGGACTTCGGCTGCTCGGTCACGATCACGTCGTCCGCGCCCAGCTCCACCGTGCCCAGCTCTCCGGCCTCGACGGTCGCGGACCCTCCCGAGCGCAGGGCGCGGGCCAGCTCCGCCGGGTCGGCGCCCGACACGGCCGCGGCGACGAGCTTGGTCTGCGAGCCGAACCGCTTGCCGAGGCTGCGGAAGTTGGGCTTGACCGTGAACGTCACCAGGTCGGCGGAGAACCCGGACAGGTCCTCCAGCCGCTGGACGTTGAGCTCGTCGGCGATCAGCTCGCGCAGCTCGCCGGGGAGCGAGGCCCAGCCGGGGGCGCCGACCAGCGCCCGGCCGAGCGGCTGGCGGGTCTTGACCGACGACGACGCGCGCGCCGACCGGCCCAGCTCCACGAGCCTGCGCACCAGCGCCATCCGCTCCGACAGCTCGGGGTCGAGCAGCGCGGAGTTCACCTCCGGCCAGGTGGCCAGGTGCACCGAGGCCGGGGCGTCCGGGTCGCGCAGCACGTCCCACAGGTAGTCGGTGAGGAACGGCACGAGCGGGGCCATGAGCCGGGTGACGGTCTCCAGGCACTCGTACAGCGTCGCGAAGGCCGACGCCTCACCGGACCAGAAGCGGCGGCGCGAGCGGCGGACGTACCAGTTGGACAGGTCGTCCAGGAACTCGGTAAGCCGTCGCCCGGCCCGGGCGGTGTCGAACTCCTCCATCGACGCGGTGACCTCGGCCACCGTGCGGTGCAGCTCCGCCAGCGCCCACCGGTCGATCAGCGGCCGCTCGGCGTACGCCGGGGCGTCGGCCATCCGGGCCGGTGACCACGACTCGGCGTTGGCGTAGAGCGCGAAGAACGACGCGGTGTTCCAGTAGGTCAGCAGGACCTTCCGGACGATCTCCTCCAGCGCGGCGTGGCCGATCCTGCGCGGGGCCCAGGGGGACCCGGAGGTGGCCATGTACCAGCGCAGCGCGTCGGCGCCGTGCTGGTCCATCAGCGGCATCGGCTGCAGCACGTTGCCCAGGTGCTTGCTCATCTTGCGGCCGTCCTCGGCGAGGATCAGGCCGAGGCAGAGTACGTTCTCGTACGACGACCGGCCGAACACCAGCGTGCTGACGGTCATCATCGAGTAGAACCAGCCGCGGGTCTGGTCGATCGCCTCGCAGATGAACTGGCCGGGGAAGGAGCTCTCGAAGACGTCCTTGTTGACCAGCGGCGCGCCCCACTGGGCGAACGGCATGGCCCCCGAGTCGTACCAGACGTCGATCACGTCGGGCACCCGCCGCGCCTGCGCCCCACACGCCGGCAGTCGAAGGTCACGTCGTCGACGTACGGGCGGTGCGGGTCGAGGCCGGTCAGGTCGCGGCCCGCCAGCTCGCCCAGCTCCTTCAGCGAGCCGACGCAGGTGACGTGCTCCTCGTCCTGGGAGCAGACCCACAGCGGCAGCGGGGTGCCCCAGTAACGGGACCGCGACAGCGCCCAGTCGACGTTGTTGCGCAGCCACTCGCCGTACCGGCCGTGCTTGATCGTGTCGGGGAACCAGTTGGTGCGCTCGTTCTCGGCGAGGAGCTGGTCCTTGATCGCCGTGGTCCTGATGTACCAGGACGGGAGCGCGTAGTAGAGCAGCGGGGTGTGGCAGCGCCAGCAGTGCGGGTAGCTGTGCTCGAAGTGCTCGCCGCGGAACAGCAGGCCGCGCTCGCGCAGGTTCTCCGTCAGCGGTTCGTCGGCGTCCTTGAAGAACAGGCCGCCGACGAACGGCACGTCCGGCAGGAAGCGCCCGTCCGGGCCGATCGGGTTCACCACCGGCAGGCCGTAGCGCTTGCAGACCGTCATGTCGTCCGCGCCGAAGGCGGGGGCCTGGTGGACCAGGCCGGTGCCGTCCTCGACCGTGACGTACGTGCCGAGCACGACGTAGTGGGCGTCCTCGATGTCCACCAGGTCGAAGGGACGCCGGTAGGCGGTGTGCTCCAGCTCGGAGCCCTGGTAGGTCGCCAGCACCTCGGCGTCCTCGCCGAGGACCCGCCGCAGCAGCGGCTCGGCCACCACCAGCACCTCGTCACCGCGCCGGGCCGCGACGTACGTCACGTCGGGGTGCACGGCGACGGCGGTGTTGGACACCAGGGTCCAGGGCGTGGTGGTCCAGATCAGCAGCGAGGCGCCCATCTCGGCCAGGGGCCCGGAGACGACGGGCATCCGGACGTACACCGACGGGCTGGAGACGGTCTCGTAGCCGCCGGGCTGGCCGAGCTCGTGGTCCGACAGGCCGGTGCCGCACCGGGGGCAGTAGGGCGTGATCCGGTGGTCGCGGAACAGCAGGCCCTTGTCCCAGACGACCTTGAGCGACCACCAGACGGCCTCGACGTACTGGGGGTCCATCGTGCGGTAGGCCTGGGACATGTCGACCCAGTAGCCCATCCGCTCGGTCATCTCCTCGAACGCGTCCACGTGCCGCAGCACCGACTCGCGGCAGCGCGCGTTGAACTCGGCGATGCCGTACGACTCGATCTCGGGCTTGCCGGACAGGCCGAGTTCCTTCTCGACGGCGACCTCGACGGGCAGGCCGTGGCAGTCCCAGCCGGCCTTGCGGGGGACGTGGTAGCCGCGCATCGACTTGTAGCGGGGGAAGACGTCCTTGAAGACGCGGGCCTCGACGTGGTGGACGCCGGGCATGCCGTTGGCGGTCGGCGGGCCCTCGTAGAACACCCAGGAGGGGCCGTCGGCGTTCTGCTCCAGCGAGCGCTCGAAGACCTTCCCGTCCCGCCAGCGTTCGAGGACCTCGTGCTCGAGGGCCGGCAGGTCGACCTGCGCGGGAAGTGAGCGGAAATAGTGGGAAGACATCGTCGGGCGGGACCTCCACGCGGTGGCTGTGACAGCGCTGCTGACATGGCGTGAAGGGACGAAGCCGGGGACGGCTCCGCGGTACCACCCTTCTTGACGACCGGGCAGAGCCGGGCGCCCTCTCGTTTTCTCTCCGCTGCCGGTTCTACTCGGCCGGGACGGCCTTTCTTCCGGCGGCTCCGGGGTGATCTTCCCTTCGCGGCCCGCCCCGGGCTCACACCGTCCCCGGGTCGCTGAGCGGGCGGATGCGGAGGTACTCGTCCCCATCAACGCCTTGCAGACTATGACGATAACGCAACCCGGCCGGTAGGGCTTCCCGATATACAGGCGACGTCCCGAGTGAGACCCGGCCCGTCGCGGGAATACGTGGGAGGAACACGCGGAGACTCCGCGATTGTTGTGAGGGTGGGCACGGCTGTCGCCTCGGCATTCGGGGCATGGGGTCTGGGCGGCGCCGCCCGCGGCACCGCCCACGACAAACTGATCGAAACAGAGAGTGACGAGGAGGAGCCGGTCGAATGCACCACCCGGTCACGGGTGGGGTAAAAGCCTCGGCGAGTCCGTTGCCGATCCGTTATCGGCGACTTATTCTGCCCGGACCGGCTCGAATCGCACCCGCCTCGAAGGGTGTCCTGGGCTCGAAGGGGTTCTGGGCGAAGGGGAGGCCCGCAATGACGACGCGCACGGCGAGAACCGCCACCAGTGACGACGTCTGGTCCGACGAGGAGCTCGCCGAGGTCCGCGAGCGGCTGCGGCACGAGATCGAGGAGTTGCGCGGCGACATCGCCCGGGCGGAGGAGCAGCTCGCGTCCGGGGACGTGAGCCAGGGCGCGGGGGACGATCCGGCGGACGCCGGAGCCAAGACGTATGAGCGTGAGCGTGAGATCGCCCTTACCCTGAATGCGCGCGACCTGCTCGCGCAGAACGAGCGGGCGATCGCCCGCGTCGAGGCAGGGACTTACGGAGAGTGCGAATCGTGCCACAAGCCGATCGGCAAGGAGCGCCTGCGGGCATTCCCGAGGGCGACGCTGTGCGTAGCGTGCAAGCAACGGGAGGAGCGCCGCTGAGCGGCGAACCGGCGAGGCCCAACCGGGCGCGGAGGATCGCTCTTCTCGTCGTCGTCGCCGCCGTCGTTTACGCGCTCGACCAGGTCAGCAAGCTCCTCGTCGTGGAGTTCCTGGAGCACGAGGAGCCTCTCACCGTCGTGCCCGGCGCGCTGGTGCTGACCGTGATCCGCAACGCCGGCGCCGCCTTCAGCATCGGCACCGGCATGACGATCGTGTTCACGGTGATCGCGCTGGGCGTCGTCGTCGCGATCGTGCGTACGGCGCGGCAGTTGCGCAGCCTGCCCTGGGCGATCACGCTCGGCCTGCTGCTGGGCGGGGCGCTCGGCAACCTGACCGACCGCATCTTCCGCTCGCCGGCCCCGTTCCAGGGGCATGTGGTCGACTTCATCCAGGTGTTCCCGGTCACCCGGTTCCCGGTGTTCAACCTCGCCGACTCGGGCATCGTGTGCGGCGGCGTGCTCGCCGTGTTCCTCGCCTGGCGCGGCTATCAGATCGACGGCACCCGCCAGACGGACGAGCCCGCCGAGGACCGCACGCAGAACCACGCGGAGGGCGAGGCGGACACACAGGCCGGTGAGCCGGCGGGGGAGCGGGGCCGATGGGTGACCAGCGCAGCCTGCCCGTGCCGGACGGCCTGGAGGGCGAGCGCCTCGACGCCGCCCTGGCCAGGCTCTTCGGCTTCTCCCGCACCCGCGCGGCCGAACTGATCGCCTCGGGGGACGTACTGGTCGACGGCGCCGTCCCGGCGAAGTCCGACCGCGTCCACGCCGGGGCCTGGCTGGACGTCACGATCCCGCCGCCGCCCGCCGCGCCGATGCCGGTGGCCGAGCCCGTGCCGGGCATGACGATCCTGTACGAGGACGACGACATCGTCGTGGTGAGCAAGCCGATCGGCGTGGCGGCGCACCCGACCGTCGGCTGGACCGGCCCCACCGTGATCGGCGGCCTGCTCGGCGGCGGCCACCGGGTGTCCACGAGCGGCGCGGCCGAGCGGCAGGGCATCGTGCACCGGCTCGACGCCAACACCACCGGGGTCATGGTCGTCGCCAAGAGCGAGCGGGCCTACTCGCACCTCAAGCGGGCGTTCAAGGAGCGCACCGTCGACAAGCGCTACCACGCGCTCGTCCAGGGGCACATGGACCCGTTGCGGGGCACCGTGGACGCCCCGATCGACCGGCATCCGTCGGGCGACGGGCGCTTCGCGGTGGTGGCCGGGGGCAAGGACTCGGTCACGCACTACGACACGATCGAGGCGTTCCGGGCGGCGTCGCTGCTCGACATCAAGCTGGAGACCGGCAGAACGCACCAGATCCGGGTCCACATGGCCGCGCTCAGGCACCCGTGCGTGGGAGACCTGCTGTACGGCGCCGACCCCACCCTCGCCGCCCGCCTCGGCGTGGGCCGCCAGTGGCTGCACGCGGTCTCTCTGTCGTTCGAGCACCCGGCGAAGGGGGAGTGGATGACCTTCACCAGCGACTACCCCGCGGACCTGGCCCACGCGCTGGAGATCCTCGCGGACGAGGGCTGACGCCGCACTCCAGGTCCCCCGTTCCGGCGGGCGAGGCGTCTCGCCGGGAGACCTCAGCCGCGGGGGACGTGCCGGTCGATCAGTGTCCGGGCGGCGGCCACGGCGCGCCCGGCCGGGCCGGTCGGGCCCAGGGTGGCGGCGTTGGCGTAGAGGCCGGAGATGACGAGCATCAGCATGTCGGCGAGCGCGTCGGGGTCGGTGGCGTGCGCGGCCTCCGCCAGGGCGCGCAGGCGCAGGCGTAGCCGGTCGAGATGGGCGACGGCTTCCTGGCGGCCCGGGTGTGCGGGGTCGCGGAACTCCGCTGACGTGTTGTAGAAGGTGCAGCCGTGGAAATCCGGGGCCTGAACGCTCTCCTGCGCGAGTTCGACGACCGTCAGGAGTTGTCGGGCGGGGTGGCCCTCATGGAGGGCCAGCGCCTGCTCCATCCGCGACCATGATTCGGCGTCGAGCTCGCGCACCCATGCGGCGACCAGGTCGTCCTTGCTGACGAACTCCCGATAGAGAGCGCTCTTGCCGAGCCCCGTCTCCTCGACGACCTGCTGCATGCCCACCGCCCGGGCTCCGTGTTCGCCGAACAGCCGGGCGGCCGTCTCGAGGATGCGCTGCCTGGTGCCGGGCGCCGGTCTACGCGTCACCGTCGTCGGTTCCTTCCGTGTCCCCGGTTTCCGTGTCCTCAGGGCCTCTGGAATCTGCCCGTTGACAGAGTAGCGCCGTGCTCCCAACAATGGACCGATCGGTCCGGACCGATCGGTCCGCAATGGCGTTCCACGGGAAAGGCAGCACGCATGCGCATCTACACGGCGACGGTCACCTCTACCGGCCGCGACGGACGGGCGACCTCCTCGGACGGCAAACTGGACGTCCAGCTCGCGATGCAGAAGGAACTGGGCGGCAACGGCGACGGCACCAATCCCGAGCAGCTCTTCGCGGCGGGCTACGCCGCCTGCTTCGCGACGTCGCTGAAACTGGTGGCGGGCCGGAAGAACCTGGACGCCTCCGACGCGTCGGTCACGGCCGAGGTGGGGCTGTCCCCCAATGGCAAGGGCGGCTACCAGTTGGACGCCGTCCTGCGCGTGCGGCCACCCGCCGGCCTCTCCTCGGCAGAGGCTCACGACCTCGTGGAGACCACCCACCAGGTGTGCCCGTACTCCAACGCCACCCGCGGCACCATGCGAGTCGACCTGATCGTCGAGCAGTGATCGTCGCGGCGGACGGGACGGTATCGCCGAAGGTCGTAGGGACGATCAGGCGCGGCTGATGGAGGTGTCGCCCGGGCGCGTCGGGCGGGCAGACCGAGGTGAATCCCCGGGGGGCTCGCGGAAGTGGGCGCCGGGGACGTCACCGATGGCGGTGCGGAGCCTTCCGCCGCATCCGGGAGTCAGGCCTCCCAGTCGTTTTCCGGCTGGGTGTAGCCGTCGGGGAGGTCACCGGTGTCGTCAATGGTGGCCTCCTGGCCCTCGCCTTTTCCCTGGCCCCCACCCTTGCCCTGGGACGGCGCGCTTCCGCCGCCGTTCCCGGGCTTGGACGTGGAGGGCTGCCCATCGCCGGATCCCTTACCCGAGTGCTTGCCCGGGGGAGACTCCTTGGGCTTGCCCGCACCCTGGGACGGGCCCCCGGTGTGCTTCTCCTCGGACTTCCCCTTGTCGGACTTCTCGGACGATCTCCCGGTGGACCTGTCCGCGGGCCCGCCGCGATCCGTGCCGGAGGCGCGCGATGAGTGCTTCGCCACCGGCTGGGGGGCCGTCTTCTCCGCATCGCGGCTCTCGGTCCGCTTGCCGGTCTCGGCGGTCCTGGGGTCGGCGGTCTTGGTCGCGAAGACCGTCACCGTGGGCGTGCTCACCACGGCGGTCCCCCTCGGGTCGGCCGGAAGCCTGGCGGTGGCGAACGCGACGGCGCCGGCCGCCAGCCCGACGAAGGCGACGAGTGCTCCGGAGCCCGCCGCCAGCGCCCAGGGCCTGCGGCGCCGGCCCGCCGGTACGGGCACGGGGACCGGGACCGGCGTCGGGGTGCCCTCGCGGAGGGGCACGGGCGTGGACATGGGAGCCGAAGGCGCGGTGTCGAAGATGGGCATCAGGCGGGCGAGCCGGGGCGGCTGCCGCGGGCGCGGCACGACCGGGCCGGTCACCTGGCCGGTGGCCACGGCGTGCAGGTGCTGGGCGGCGTAGTCCGCGCTCATCCTGCGGTCCGGGTCCTTGATGAGCAGACCCTCGATCACCGGTGCCAGCGGCCCCGCGTTGTGCATCGGGCCCGCATCCTCGTACATGACCGCGGCCAGCGTCGCCAGCGCGTGACCCCGGTGGAACGGCGAGCGCCCCTCGACCGCCATGAACAGCGTCACTCCGAGCGACCACAGGTCCGACGCCCGCTGCGCCTGCCGTCCCGCCGCGCGCTCCGGGGCGATGAACGCCGGCGTGCCGATCAGCATGCCGGTGCGGGTGACCGGGGAGTCGTCCTCCATCGCGGCGATGCCGAAGTCCGTCAGCACGACCCGCCCGTCGTCGGCGAGCAGCACGTTGTCGGGTTTGACGTCCCGGTGCAGCACCCCGTTCGCGTGGGCGACGCGCAGCGCGGCCAGCACCTGGGACCCGATCTCCGCCACCCGCCGCGGTGGCAGGGGGCCCTCCTCGCGGATGACCGATCCCAGCGTCCGGGACGGTATCAGTTCGAGGACGATCCAGGGGTAGCCGTTCTCCTCGAAGGCGTCGTACACTGCCGCGACGCTCGGATGGCTCAACCGCCCGGCGGCCCTGGCCTCACGGAAGGTCCTGATGGTGAAGACCTCCCGCTCCGGGCCGGTGAGCTCGGCCGACGCGAGCAGCTCCTTGACCGCGACCTCCCGTTCGAGCACCTGGTCGACGGCTCGCCACACGGTGCCCATGCCGCCCCGCCCCAGCGGCTCGATCAGGCGATAGCGTCCTGCCACGACACGTTCGGAGGTCTGCGCTTCAGCCATGGTTGTCGCGCTACCCGTCTTGGGCGAACGCATGCGACATCGTTACTGTTCTGGGGCGAAATCCCCCTTGACCTGCGGATCTTCACCGAATCGTTATTATGGCCGGAAGGTGCGCGTGAAGGCGTTGAAGTAGGACAAACCGGAAGTCCATCGGGAGTCGGCGACCTGCCAGTAGAGGGCGACGCAGCGGCCGTCGTCGAGCCGGAAGGCGCGGTCGAGCACCCGCACCTTGCCGGCGTCGGTCATGTGGGTGAACTCCCAGTCGGCGGAGGGCACACCGAGGTAGCTTCCGGAGGCGAGGCCGATGCGCTCGTAGCCGCGCAGGTATCCCTTCTTGGTCGAGGCCGCCTCGACCGTGCGCAGCGCGGCCACCGGGTCCGTGGTCTCCCAGGGGGTGAAGTCGACCTGCAGGTAGTCCCGCCCGCTCGGGTCATGGAAGCGCACGCGAGTGGCCTCCCTCTTGAACGGGACCCAGCCGGAGGGCAGGGCGATCGAGAAGCCCAGGGAGTCGCGGTGGGTCTTCCACCCCTTGGGCGGCGTGGCCGCCGTCGGCGTGGGTGGTTCCGGTGACGGCTCCTCCGACGGCTCCTCCGTCGACTCATCCGACGGCCGCGTGGACGGCTCGCTGGAGGCGCTCGGCTCGGTGTCCCCCGAGGTGCCGGTGTCCCCCGTGGTGGGATCGGAATCCGAGGTGGGATCGGCGCCCGACGGCGTGAGGTCCTCGGCGACGGTCCCGCTGCCGGCCAGTGTGCTGTAGCCGTACCAGCCGCCCGCGACGACGGCCACGAGCAGCAGCGGTAACAGGACGAGCAGGGTCACCTTGGTCGCGGAGCCGCGCGCCGCGGGGCGGGCACCCGGCGCGGCGTACGCGCCAGGATGCGCACCCGGTGGAACGGCCGGGCCGCCGGAACCCGGGTGGCCCATCTGGGCCCCTTGGCCGCCCGGACTCGTGGGGTAGCCTGCCGCACCCGCGCCGCCGCCCGGGCCGGTCGGCCCCGGATAAGTGGCGGCTCCGGGCCAGGAGGGGGATCCGCCGGACTGGTGCGGGCCGCCGTACGACTGGGCACCGTACGGCTGAGGGGGGCCGGCCGGGCTCTGACTCCAGGACCCGGGCTGCCCAGGCTGCGCCGGGATGGACGGCGCACTGTCCACGCTGTTCCAGCCGGAGGCGGTCTGCGGCCACGGGCCGGAAGGCTGCGGCGGGCCGGACGGTGCGCCGCTACGGGAACCGGGCTCCGGCCCGGATGCGGCGGAGCCGGTCCGGCCGCCATGGCGGCGTTGAGAAGGGCGGCCGCCTCGGCCGCGCCGATGCGCCGGGCCGGGTCCTTGCGCAGCAGGCCTTCGAGCACCGGCGTCAGGGCGCCCGCCCGCTGGGGCGGGGCCGGGTCGTCGTGCAGGATGGCCGCCATCGTGGCCACCGGGGAGTTGCGGTCGAAGGGTGTCCTGCCCTCGACCGCGGCGTACAGCGTCGCGCCGAGGGACCACAGGTCGGACTCGGGGGTCGCGGGGTGGCCGTTCAGCCGCTCGGGCGGCATGAACGCGGGGGTGCCGGTGATGCCGCCGGTCATGGTCAGCGCGGCCTCCTCCGGCATCGTCGCGATGCCGAAGTCGGTCAGCACCACCCGGGTCTCCCCGTTGAGCAGCACGTTCTCCGGCTTGACGTCCCGGTGGAGCACTCCCGCGGCGTGCGCGGTGCACAGCGCGTCGAGCACCTGCAGGCCGATCGCGGCGACCCGGCCGGGCGGGAGGGCGCCCTGCTCGCGCAGCACCTGGCCCAGCGACCGCGACTGCACGAGCTGCATCACGATCCAGGGGCGGCCGTCCTCCTCGATCACGTCGTGGACGACGACGACGTTCGGATGGTCGATGCGGCCCGCCGCCCGCGCCTCGCGGATGGTGCGCCGGTTGAACGTCTCCCTGTCCTCTTCCGAGGTGGGGTGGTAGAGCACCTCTTTCACGGCCACCGTGCGATCGAGCAGGTCGTCGTGGGCACGCCAGACCACGCCCATGCCTCCGCGGCCGATCGGCTCGAGCAGGTGATACCTGCCCGCCACCCGACGCTCCTCGTCCACCCTGTCCTCCTAGAAACCCCCTGAATGTTCCCACAGCCCGGCCCACGCCCGCCCCGGCCGCGTGTGGGGAATTCCGGTGAAGGGGACGTCCTCATAAGGATGCTGGCCCGGGCTTTCCGGCGGCCTGCGTCGCGCTGCTCGGGCCGGATTCGTGACGCCGGCGCGCTGGGTCGCTCGTACCGTCCCGAATTTGTCATGCCGGAGTGAGCCGAGAAGGGATGGCGGCGGCCGGACAGCTCTGCTGGGCGCTCGCAGCCGGGACGGGTAAAAACGATTTCCGTCTCTTCTGAATATCGGTGTCATCGTGTTCCCCGGCGGCATCTGCGCGGGTCATACGATGGTGACATGACTGATGACATGGGGACAGGGCGGGTGAATACGGCAGGCCGTTATCAGTTACGGGACATCGTCCGATATGTAATAACCGACGTAGCTCCTGAGGAGCTGCCCTATCTCGATGGGCTCTGCCGATTCGACGACAAAACCATATTGCGACGGCTGAAACGAGGAGACCGGTCGGATGAACCTCTCGGGTTCGGCCTGGGAGACATCGTCACACTGCTGACGCCCATCGTGTGGCTGGCACTGGAGGAGACGGCACGCCGTGCCGCGGACGCGGCGGTCGACGGCGCGGTCAGGAGAGGGAGGGCCGGACTTCGCAGGATCCTCCACCGGCCGAAAGAGCCCTTGACGCTGCCCCCGCTGACCCCTGAGCAACTGGCCGACCTGCGACGTAGGGTGATCGAGGTAGGCATGCGCCACGGTCTGGACCTGCCGGCGGCGGAACGAATCGCGGACGCGGTGGTAGTGCGGTCGGCGCTGCGCGATCTGGATCAGCCTCCGTCCGGCGTGGCGGGAGACGAGGCAGGACAAGCCGAGGACGACGGGACCGGCGGCCTCCCGGCTCCGCATGCCTGACCTTCCGGGCGGCCCCGGGGTCACCGCGTCCCTCGTTCTGCGGGTGGATCAGCGTGTCCTGAGCGCGGGGACGACCATGCGCTTCGTGCTGCTGCTCATTCTGATCTTGAGCAGCGGGCTCGGGATGATGTCCGACGTCGAGGGATCCGGGCGCGCCGGCACTTGCCCGTACGCGGCGGGGCTGGACACCGTCGACGGCGAGTTCTTCCCCAACATGGCTGTCCTCCTCGACCAGCGGGACGCCCTGGCGGCGTGCTTCGCCCGCTACGGTTCGGGCGTGCCGTGGTGGTGGCGCCTCCTCTGGGTGCTCCTGTTCGTTGCCGCCTCCGCGGTGCTGTTCTGGGGACTGCCGGCCTGGAAGGGGCGCTCCAGCCGGGTCGTTCCTGTCGAGACGGTGGACGGCGGGGGCGACCTGCGCTCCGAACTGGAGGGCCTCGTCGCGACAGCCGGGCTGGCCCGTGCCCCGCGCTTCGTCGTCGCTTCCGGCGAAGCGGGGGCGAACGCGGTGACCTTCGGCCGGCCGGGACGCTACACGGTGTGCCTGAACGACGGACTCGTCGTGAGCCGATCCACCGATCCGCAGGGTTTCCGCACCGTCGTGCTTCACGAACTCGCCCACATCCGCAACGGCGACGTGGTCATCACGTATGCCACCGTCGCGCTCTGGCGGGTGTTCATCGTCGTGGTGATGCCGCTCTACCTGGTCAAAACGGTGATGGGCGTGCTCGGGACGCACCCGAATACCGGGTGGGGGAGCTTCCGGTGAGCACGCGGAACGTGCTGCTGATGGTTTTGATGGTGGCGCTGGTCCACCTGGCGCGAGCGGACGTCCTACGCAGCCGCGAGATCTACGCGGACCTGGATGCGCTGGCCTGGGGAGGCGACACCGAGGCATGGAGACGCAGGGCCGCGGCCGTCCGGAGCCGGCGCAACCGGCCGCTCGCGAAGTTCACCCAGCTGTGGAGCACCCATCCACGCTGGGACCTGCGCCTTCGGTCCCTCACCGAGCCGGCCGCGCTGTTCGGCCTGCAGGCACTGCCGTTCTTCCTCACTGGGGCCGCCACGTGGCTCCTCATCCATCAACTCGTCAACGCGAACACCTCCGGATGGATCAGTGGGTGGGCCGACGGCGCGACGGTGCCGCTGGCGGCCGCCGTCCTGACCGCCGTCATGGGTGTGGCCGTGTGGCGGTCGGCCACCCATGCCGTTCTCACCTCCCGCCGGGTTCCCACCGGGCTGGGGGCGGGACTGTGGCTGGGGGCAGGCCTGGCCGTGGGTGAGCTGACCACGAACCGCCTGGCCGTCAACAAGTGGACCCCGTCTCACATCGAGTCCCTGCTACTCATCGTCCTCGCCGCGGCTGTGGTGACATGGTGGACCGCCCAATGCGCCCGGATCTGGATCAGGACATGGCGGTGGGGGCCGCTACGGATTGGCATGCTGCTGGTCCTGCCGGCGACTTGGCTGCTCTTCTTCACGCTGCTCTCCTGGTGGAAGAGCAATGACCGCGCCATCGCGAACGGCTGGCCGTTCTCCTCCAGCGCCTGGATGGAGATACTCGTCCCCGGTTCCACCGGTCACCACTCTGGCCTCCTGGTGGCGCTCGCCGTCCCGGTGGCTCTGCTCAGCACCGTTGTCGTCACCACGCCGTCCGCCGCATGGGCCGTGCAGGCCCTGTGGCTGGTCCCGCTCCTCGCCTGGGGAGCCGGCCCGGCCAGGAGCATCCCGGGCTGGGTGAGCAGGGCTTTGGGTGACGCGAAGGCGCCGGACTCGATCAGGGAGGACGTTCCCGGCTTGCGGGGACCACTGCTCGTCTCCGCGCTCGGCGGCGTGGTGTGCTGGGGGGCGTTCGCGGTCGTCATGGCGTCCATGCACTCGGGGCGGGAGGCGTGGCGCACGGACGACGAATTCGTCCTCGTCTACGCGGCGTGGTGTGCACTGGTCCTTGTGGCCGCCGTCGCGGCCAGTGCGGTCGTCACGGCCGTGCTGGCCCGTCGCTACCGGCTCCTCGTCGCGCTTGTCAGCGCCGGCGCAGCCATGGTGGTCGGTGGCGCCGGGGTGTTCCTGCTCCTGGCGACGGACGGATGCGTGCCGCCACTCAGCACGCTGGCGGAGTCCTGCGCGTGGCGGCCCGGCGCAGCCTGGGACACCTTCTCCGGCGTACTGCTCTACGCGTCGGTCGCCGCGATGATGACCGCGACGATCGCGGTCATCCCGCTCGCCGCCGTGCCGCGGTGGCGTCGGCGGAAATCGCCCGGCGCGGTCCCGGCGCCCGGGGATCCTCGCCGTGGCCTCCGTACCCGCCGTGCCGCCGTCGCCGCCGTCACGGTGATCAGTTTGGGATTCACCACCGCGGTCTTCGCGACGCTGTCGGCCGCGTCCGAGGAGCACCGGCAGCAGAGGCGCCCTGGCGCCGTCATCGAGGCCCTCGTCCGCACCGACCGGCCGGATCCGGCACCGCAGATGCGGAGGCTGCAGGCGCAGTCATGGCTTCTCCACGGTGGCCTGGAGCTGGTGGACGGCTTCGTGGATGTTCACTTCCGCCTCCGCGATGCTTCCCGCTCTCATCCGCCCGACCACGCCCGTTTCCGCACGGTGTGCGCCGCTGTCGACCGGCTGACCCGGCAGGCCGGCGCCTACTTCCGGGTGCCGGATCCGCAGGGTCAGGACCTGTGGGCGAAGGCCGTCGGCCGGATGAAGAAGGCGGCCGCCGACTGCCTGCGCGGTTTGGCCGAGGGGAACGGCGGCCTTGTCGACAGGGCGGCCCTGGAGTTGACCGCCACAGAGAGCGAAGACCTGATTCCTGCCCTCGCCCGGATCTCCGTGATAGGGGCCACGACGGCCGGCGGATCGTCGTAACCGACAGCTCGGGGGCGCGGGCGGGCCGTGACCATCGGCCGAAGCGGGCGAACCCGATGCCCAGTTGTTATCGGACGTTATAAAAGGACGATTCGGTCAGAAGATGCCACATTGACATGCGGAAACGCCATTGCTCACAGTTTCCATCCGGATGTGGTTATATTTCGCGGCGTCTTGTCCGGTTTATTCCCTTCTAATACTGTCCGCAGTGACTTTGTCGTTTCCCGGACGGGTGCTCCCCCCGAGACATCCCCCCGTCCCCCCCGCCTGGAGGCGAGATGCGGTTACGCACGACGTTGTGCGGAAGATCCCCCTACGGCATGGCGCTCGGCGTCGCGGTCCTGGTGTCGGCCGCGCTCACGCTGACGCCCGCGTCCCCCGCGCAGGCCGACCCGGCCGACGCGCGTAAGGCGCCCGAACGGTGCAGCACCGACCCGAACGCCCACCTGGGCAAGGTCCCGGCTCCCGAGCAGTTCTTCGGCTTCCCCCTGGGCAAGGGACAGCCCCGGGTGCTCACGACCGAAGAGATCAAGAAGTACGTGGAAGCGGTCGGCGGCGCCTCGGACCGTGTGGTCACGGGCACCGTGGCGCACAGCGTGACCGGCCAGGACCTGCCGTACGCCATCGTGTCGAACTCCCACAACATGGTCCCGGGGCAGCTCAAGAAGATCGCGGACCAGATCCGTTCGCTGCGCGACCCGAGGTCGCTGCGGGCGGACAAGGCGGCGCGCATCGCCGACGACTCGCCGGCCATCGTCTGGATCGCCGGCAACGTGCACGGCGGTGAGAAGAGCGGCGCCGACGCCGCGCTCAAGACCCTGTACGAGCTGGCGAGCGGCCTGTCCTGCGACGTGGCCAAGCGCAACGACAACCTGGTCACGGTCATCGTGCCGACCCAGAACCCGGACGGCCGCGACGCGAGCCGCAGGCAGAACGAGTACGGCTTCGACCTCAACCGGGACTGGTTCGCCCGCACACAGCCGGAGACCGACGGCAAGATCGAGATGCTGCGTCAGTACCCGCCGCAGGTCTTCGTCGACGCGCACGAGATGGGCGGGCGGCAGTACTTCTTCCCGCCCAACGCCGACCCGATCCACCACGAGATCGCCGACCAGCCGGTGAACTGGATCAACCGCATCGGCGCGGCGAACGCGGCGGGCTTCGGCTACAACGGCGCTTGCGGCGGCGCGGTCACCACCGAGTGCTACTTCAACTACGCGACGTACGACCTGTTCTACATGGGCTACGGCGACAGCGTCCCGGCCGCGGGCTTCGGCGCCGCCGGGATGACGTTCGAGAAGGGCAGTTCGTCGGCGGTCGAGGACCGGGTGCAGCAGCAGTTCAACACCCAGTGGGCGACGACGGGCTGGGCCGCCGACAACCGGCGCGAGGTCCTGAACGGCTACTACTCGATCTGGCGGACCGCGCTCGCCGAGGGGGCCGCCGGCACCCTGGAGCCGAACGAGGTCGTCCAGCCGACCAACACGGTCCGGTTCCCGGTGCCCGGCATCACCATCCGGTCGTACTTCCTGCTGCCCGACCGGCAGCTCGGCGACGTGCGCCGGCTGGTCGAGCGGCTGCGCCGCATGGACGTCGAGGTCTACCGGGTGAAGAAGCCCGTGAAGGTGCCCTCCGCGCGGGTCTTCGGCGGCCGGACGGCCAGTGACGTGACGGTTCCCGAGGGGGCCTACTGGATCCCGATGGACCAGCCGCAGAAGCACTGGATCCAGGCGGTCATGGGGGAGGACCCGTACGTCCCGTTCCCCTACTTCTACGACGTCTCCTCGTGGAGCAACCCGCTGCTCTCCGGCGTGAACACCATCTCCACCGGCGACGTGCTGTCGCCGAAGGCCGACCTCGTCAGGGACATCGACGGCGGCGTGGCCTCCGCCGCGCCCCGGGGCGGGTCGTACTCCTACCCGATGGACTCGGCCGCCGCGTCCGAGCTGACCTTCCGGCTGCTCGGCGCGGGCGTGCCGCTCACGCGTGACGACCGGACCGGTGTCGTCAGCCTGCCCGCCACGGCGACGAACCGCGGCGAGCTGGACAAGCTGGCCCGCTCGCTCGGCGTGACGGTCGAGGGCGCCGCCGCCCCGGCCTCCGGCGCCGCGCTGCACACTCCCGACGTCGGCCTGTTCGCCGGCACCGGCGTCTCCACCACCTCCGGCTCGTACGGCGAGGCCCGCTACGTGCTGGGCGACCGCTGGGGCCTCGGGCTCACGCCGGTGACCACGGCCGACATCAACGGCAACACCCCGGCCTTCACCGAGCGGACCGTCCTGCTCGTCCCGGACGGCAGCAGCGCGAACGGCGGGCTGACCGCGCAGGGCCTGGCCAACCTCAGGCAGTGGGTGTCCGCGGGCGGCACGTACGTCGGGCTGCGCAACGAGGGCACCCGGGTCGCCAGGTCCGCGGGCCTGACCTCCACGACCGAGAAGGCCAAGCCGACCGGCTACCAGGTCATCGGCTCGCACTTCCGGGTGGACGTGGCCCAGGGCAGCCCGGTGTCGCTCGGCCGGCCGGCGGAGGACTTCCAGTTCAACAACGGCGACCCGATCCTCAACCCCAGCCAGACCGGGGTGAACGTGCTCACCTACCCCTCGGATGACACGTTCTGGTCCAACGGCTACACGGTGGGCGCCGAGGCGCTCAAGGGCACGGCCTCTCTCGTCGACGAGCCGACCGGGGCGGGACACGCCGTGCTGTTCGCGTACAACCCGCTGTTCAGGGCGTACAACGAGAACGGCATCCACCTCCTCGCCAACGCGCTGCTGTACCCGGCGGGCGGTGCCGCGCCCCAGGCGAAGCAGCGCATCGCTTCGGCACGGCCGGAGACGGAGTCCCTGCGCAGCGCCGCGGCGACGGCGGAGGAGCCGCCGAACCTCGGCGGGGAGTGGCGGCCGATCGTCATCCAGGTGGCCGACGCCGACCTCGCGCGGGCGCAGGCGGTGGTCGAGCGCTACACGGACACGGCGCTGACCGCGTCCGCGGACGGCTCGTCCTACATCACGATCCCGAACCCCGACGGACTGTCCGCCGACGAGCACCCGTTCGTCCGCGACCTGGTCCGCGACCTCGGCGCGGCGGGCATCCCGCTCCGCTCCGTCGTCGCCTGATCTCACGCGAAGAACCGGATCGGGCGGCCGGCCCCGGCCGCCCGTCCCGTGAAAGGACTCTCATGACATCGTCCCGTTCGCGTCGGGCGGCGCGGCTCGGCGGCGCGGCCCTCGCGGCCGCGCTGCTCACCGCGGCCCAGGCGACCACGGCTCTCGCGGCTCCCGGGGACCCCGGGGAGCCGCGCTACTCCGCGGGCGCCCCCTCGCTCGGCGACCCGTACTTCCCCGACCAGGGCAACGGCGGCTACGACGTGCGGCACTACGACGTCACGTTCTCCTACGACCCCGCCACCAAGGTCATGGACGCCACCACGGTGATCACCGCGGTCGCCACCCAGGACCTCGACCAGTTCGACCTGGACTTCCGCGGCCCGCAGATCACGTCGCTGAAGGTCGGCAAGCACCCGGCCGCCTACCGGCGGGACGGGCAGGAGCTCGTCGTCACCCCGCGGCCGAAGCTCAAGACCGGGGAGACCTTCACGGTCACGGTGACGTACGCGGGGACGCCGCCGGTCGTCACCGACCCCGACGGCTCGATCGAGGGCTGGGTGCCGACGGACGACGGCGCCTTCGTGCCGGGCGAGCCGCAGGGCGCCCCGGCGTGGCTGCCGGCCAACGACAGCCCGGCGGACAAGGCGACGTTCACCTTCCACGCGACGGTCCCGGAGGGCGTCACGGTGGTCGGCAACGGCCGCCTGGTGTCCAGGACGACCGCGAACGGCACGACGACGTTCGTCTGGGACTCGGCCGAGCCGATGGCGACCTACCTCGCCACGGTGACCCTGGGGAACTTCGTCGTCAACGAGACGACCACTCCCGGAGGCATCCCGGTCTACACGGCGGTGGACCCCCGCCTGGTGACCCAGTCGGCCGCGGCCGTCGCCCGGATCCCCGACATCCTGGACTACTTCTCCTCGATCTTCGGGCCGTACCCCTTCAACCAGGCGGGCGCCATCATCGACCGCGCGCCGAACGTCGGCTACGCCCTGGAGAGCCAGACCAAGCCGATCTTCTCCAGCGCGCCCGGCGTCGGCACGATGGCGCACGAGCTCGCGCACCAGTGGTACGGCGACAGCGTGAGCGTCGGCAAGTGGTCCGACATCTGGCTGAACGAGGGCTTCGCGACGTACGCGACCTGGCTGTGGACCGAGCACACCGGCGGCGCCACCGCGCAGCAGACGTTCAACAGCTCCAGCAACTACGGCCGGGCGGCGAGCTCGTCGTTCTGGCAGATCGTCACGGCCGACCCCGGCCCCGAGGACATGTTCGGCAACGTGCCGTACAACCGCGGCGCGATGACGCTGCACGCGCTGCGCGGCAAGATCGGCGACGCCGCCTTCTTCGCGCTGATCAAGGACTGGGCGGCGCAGCACCGGTACGGCAACGCGGGCACCGCCGACTTCATCCGGGCGGCGGAGAAGGTCTCGGGCATGGACCTGAAGGCGTTCTTCGACGTGTGGCTGTTCCAGAAGGGCAAGCCCGCCTCCTGGTGAACCCGTTCCGGCGGCTCCCCGGCAGGGGAGCGCCGCTGTTCCGGGGGTCACGAACGCAGGTGCAGGGCGAGCTGGATGCGGTCGCGCAGGCCCAGCTTGCGCAGCACGCTGGACACGTGGTTCTTGACCGTGCCCTCGGTGATCGACAGGTGCGCCGCGATCTCCCTGTTGGCGGCCCCGGCGGCGACCATCCGCGCCACCTCCACCTCGCGGGCCGACAGCAACTCCTGCCCGCGGAAGGCGACCGGGCTCACCGGCAGGTGCCGCAACTCGGCGACCAGGCGGGCCGCGACCGGGCTGCCCAGCACGGTCTCCCCGCGGCTCACCCGGTGCACGGCCGTGACCAGTTCCTCCGGCGAGCAGTCCTTCAGCAGGTAGCCGGTCGCGCCGCCGCGCAGCGCGCCGAAGATGAACTCGTCCTCATCGAACGTGCTGAGCACGACGACCGCCACCTCCGGATGCTCGGCGGCCAGGCGGACGATCAGCTCCACGCCGTTCATGCCCGGCATGCGCATGTCCACGAGCGCCACGTGCGGGCGGCGGTCGCCGATCACCCGCAGCGCCTCGTAGCCGTCGGCCGCCTCGCCCACGACCTCGATGCCGTCCTCGACCTCCAGCAGCTTCCGCAGCCCCTGGCGCAGCAGCGCCTGGTCGTCCACCAGCACCACCCTGACCGCCGTCATGCCCGCACCCCCAGCGGCAGCTCGGCGCGCAGCTCGAACCCTCCGCCCGGCCTGTTGCCGCCGGTCAGCGTGCCGCCGAGCGCTCTGGCCCGATCCGCCAGCGACGCCAGCCCGAAGCCGCCGCGCGACCGGTCGTCCCTGCCCGTTCCGTCGTCGCTGACCACGAGCGCCACCTGGGCGTCGCCGAACGTGAGCGTGCCGTGCACGTGCTCCGCACGCGCGTGCCGCAGCGCGTTGGTGAGCCCCTCCTGCAACACCCGGTAGAGGACGAGCTCGGTGTCGGCCTCCAGGCGCCGTTCCTCGCCCCGCACCTCGAAGGTCACGCTGATGCCGGTGCCGTCGAACGACGCCGCGAGCCGTTCGAGCGCGGCGCTGCCGACGCGGCCGTCCAGCGCGAGCGGCCGCAGCGCGCGCACCCAGCGCCGCGCGTCGGCCAGCGCCTCCACCGTGAGTTCCTTGGCCTGGCGGACCTCCGCCCAGGCGGCCTCGGGGCGGCGCTCGCGGAAACGCTCGGCGTTCTCCAGGCCCATCTTGACGACGGTCAGGTGATGGCCGACCGAGTCGTGCATCTCCGCCGCCATCCGCGCCCGCTCTTCGGCGACGGCCAGCTCCCTGATCCGCTCCAGCAGCCCCTGGGCCTCCTCCCGCCTGTGCCGCGCCTCCAGCGTGGACGCCGCCATGCCCAGGACGAACGCGGAGAACACCGCCATCCCGGCGGCCTGGATGAGGCCGTCGGCGATCGTCGAGCCCACGAGCGGGGGCATGATCGCGCACACGACCGTGACGCAGGACAGGATGATCGTCGCGACGCGTATGCCGTACAGGAACGCGAGGTTGGCCACCGCGACGAGAATCAGGGGCATGTGGTATGAGGCCACACCGGTGACGCCCATCATGAGCGTCGCCGCCAGGAACAGCGGCCCCACCCAGAGGCGGCCCCTCGCCCGGCTCCACGGCAGCGCCGGCCAGAGCGCCGCGACCAGCACCAGGTTGGCGCCGAAGAGCACGCACTGCAGCGGGGCGACGGCGCCGGTCACGGCCGCCTGCGCGAGGCCGGTGGTCAGCAGGGCCGTCATCGTCCAGAACACGAGGTTGAAAAGGAACGGCCGGTCGGCGTCGCGAAGCCAGTCGAAACGCGCCATGGTCTCGACCCTAGAGCGATTCGGATCGGATGCAATCGTCCATCGGAACCATGACCATGGTCATGCCCGTGTCCATCCACCGCTCGATCACGGCCGGCCCTGACGGCCGGTGCCCGCAGTGGTGGGGCCGCGCCGCCCGCACCTGCGTACGGGCGGGCGCGGCCGGGGTCAGCCGGTGGTGCAGGAGATCGGCGCCGGGACGTCGCCGGTGCCGTTCCCGGTGAAGCCGAACGACGTGGAGGCTCCGGCGGCCAGGCTGCCGTTGTAGCTCACGTTCTTCGTGGTGACGGCGGCGCCCGACTGGGACACCGCGGCGTTCCACGAGGAACTGATCGTCTGGCCGTTCCGGTACGACCAGCCGACGGTCCAGCCGGAGATCGCGGTGGTGCGGGTGTTCGTGACCGTCACATCGGCCTGGAAGCCGCCCGGCCAGGAGTTGGTCACCTTGTACGTCGCCGAGCACCCCGAGCCGCCGGGCGTGGGGGAGGCCGACGGCGAGGGGGACGGCGAGGGGGACACGGTGCCGCCGCCGGACGCCTTGAGGACCGTGATGGAGTACGGCGGGAGCGTGATCGAGGTGGCGGACGACGCGCTGCTCGTGCTGATCGAGGTGGCGCCCTTGCGCCACTGCACGACGGTGGCCGCGCCGCCCGGGGAGAAGCCGGAGTAGGACAGCGAGACCGTCGTGGAGTTGTTCAGGTCCTTGTTGACGAGCACGACGTTGACGCCGCCGGAGGTCTTCACCGCGTGCGCGGCGAGCAGCGAGCTGGACGAGGACGCCTTGACCAGCGTGTCACCGGGCGATCCGGCCCTGCCGACCATGGCCAGGCCGTAGTAGGGCGGCAGCGGCGTGTTCACCGGGGGCTCCCCGGAGCTGCCCGAGGACAGGATGCCGAAGTCGTTGTAGTCGGGGGTCCCGTCGTCGTTGGTCTTCGGGCTGCTGCTGGTGCCGTTGTGGAGGCTCCACCAGTCGACGTTCATCACCCCGTTCTCGAACCAGGTGAGGTAGCTGTCGGCGGCGCCCAGGGCCGTCGTCGCGCTGTTGAGCTGGTAGTTGAGGTTGGCCTCCGTGACCGCGATGCCGATGCTCGACGCCCTGCTCCCGGCGTATTTCGCGAGTAGGGAGCGGACCGTGCTCACCATCGGGGCGATCTGCGAGACCTTCGTCAGGCTGTCGGCCGCCGACGTGGCGCCCGGATACCAGTGGATGATCACGAAGTCGGCCTTGTCCTGCACGATGGACATGACCGTGTTGTTCCAGTCCGCGCTGTCGCCCGAACCGACGACGCCGTCCGGCCAGCCGCCGGGGGTGGTGAGCACGACGCCCACCTTGATCGAGGAGTCCACGGCCTTCATCGCCGAGATGTACTGGAGGACGTTGTTCGCGTACGCCTTCGGGCTCTTGTCGGCGTGGTTGTCCTGCTCCCAGCCCGAGCCGTAGTGGCCGTTGCCGTAGACCTCGTTGCCGATCTCCCAGTATTTGACGCCGTACCCCTTGGTGACGTTGGCGTACCGCACCCAGTCGGCCGCCTCCTGGGCGGTGCCCGTCCCGTAGTTGGCGATGACGACCGGCTGCGCGCCGGCCGAGCGCACCGTGCTGACGTAGGTGTCGAAGTCGGTGCCCGGGGCCACGTAGCCGCCCTCGGTGGTGTGCGTCTTCCAGTGGTAGATGTCGCCGTAGGAGCCGCCGGGGTAGCGGACGGCGGTGAAGCCGGCGTCCCGGAGCAGACCCGAGACGGGGGAACTGTTCATGTTGCCGTCGTAGACGGCGACGTTGACGCCGTGACCGGCGGCCGGGATCGTGCCGAGGCTCGTGCCGGTGTTCACCGTCACGGTGGCGGAGGTCGCGGCCGAGGCGGGCGCGGTGACGGCCGTCGCCGCCACGAGGGCCGACGCGGCGGCGAGCGCCGCCGACGTCAGCAGGGCCAGGCCGGCGCGCCGCCGGCGGGTGAGCGAGCCGTGCATGGGGAGCTCCTTCGAGCGGTCGCGCTGTCGCCCTCTCCGGGCGCAGGTCGAGCCGCATCCTTTTCCTCGCCATGCCGGACGGTCAACGCCCAGGCGGTCCGCAAGGCTCTGACCTGCGGACGATTTCGTATGGACCTGCAACTTTCATCGTCGTTTCCCAGATCACTGGGACAGCAGGCAGGCCAGGGCGCGTTCGAGTGCCGCGGGCGTCGCGACCGGCGCCGGCCAGGGGACCCTGACCAGGTGGCCTGGCCCCGGCCGCAACGTGGCGCCGTAGCGGTCCAGCTCCCACAGCCACACCTCCTGGGCGGGTTCCCCCGTCAGCCGCTCCGCCGCCTCCCTCAGTTGCCCCGCATGCGACTCGTTGACGTGGCGCACCATGCGTTCGGCCAGGGGGAGCAACGGGTCGGGGGCCGAGGCGAGGTAGCTCTCGGCGTCGAGGACGCCGGACTCCTGGCCGCTCAGGTAGATCACGTGGCAGACGTCGACGCGCAGCAGCGCGGGTCCGCCACCCTCGACGGCCGCGAACAGGTCCTCGTCGGGGCACGCCTCCGCGATGGCGACCGCGGCGGCGCGTGTTTCCGCCGCCGGCACGGGCTGCGTCCACCCTCGCACCTTCAGCAGGGCGCGGGGCCGCTCGACCCCGCCGACCTCCCTGATCGCCGTGAGGTCGACCGTCACCAGGGTCTCCGCGGGCGCGGCGTACAGGGTCTCGCCCGGCTTGACCAGCAGGACCGGCCGGCCTCTGCCGTCCACGCCGCCGCGGGCGGCGGACGCGGACACGCCGGACCCGGCGACGGAGACGTGTGTGGGCGCCGCCAGCGCCGCGAGCGTGCGTACGCGTTCGGGGACCGGGACGGCGGTGACCGGATGGCGCATGGGGAGCTCCTCGACAGTAGGTTAGGCTCACCTTAGTAAGGCTTGCCTAACTTGGAAAGAGGGCGTCATGCGCTACACGGGACCGAAGGTGCGGCTGTCCCGGATGCAGCCGTTCGCGGCCGCCGCCGAGGGCACGTACGCGGACGAGCGGATCGCCCCCTACCTCGACGTCGACCACCGGGGGCTGCGCTTCACCCTGCTGCGGCGCCCGGAACGCGAGGAGATCGTGGTCCCGGTGGACGAGCAGCTCGTGGTCGAGCACTACTCCCGCTGACCCCGGCGGCGGCTTCGGCGGCGTATACCGTCATGGCGTACGGAACCCGCGGAACGTCACGCGCTTGCGGACCACGAAGCCGAGCCGCTCGTAGAGCGCGATCGCGTTGACGTTGGCTTCGGCCGCGTGGAGGAACGGGCGCTCGTTCCGGGACGTGATACGGGTGATCAGTGCGCGTACGAGGCGCGAGGCATGGCCTCGCCCGCGGACTTCGGGGGCGGTGCAGACGGCGCTGATCTCGGTCCATCCGGGCGGGCGGAGCCGTTCGCCCGCCATGGCGACCAGGACGCCGTTCTCGCGGATACCCAAGTAGGTGCCGAGTTCGAGAGTCCGGGGCCAGAACGGTCCCGGCCGGTCCGCGCGGTGAGATCGAGCATCTCGGGCACGTCGCCGACGCCCAGCTCGACCATGTCCGAGCCGGGCTCGGCAGGACCGGGGCGGCCGCCCGCGGGCCAGATCATCTGGAAGCCGTCGAGAGTGAAGACCGGTTCCCAGTCCGCGGGCGGGGTCGCCGGGCAGCTGAACAGGTCCGCGAACTCGCCGCGGCCGAGCAACCGCGCGAGGTCGGCCCACTCCGCCGGGTCCGGGTCGGCGGACACCGTGGAGAAGGTCGCGACTTCCGGCAGGTAACCGGCCGCCCGGCCGAGCCGGCGGGCCAGGTGCGCGTGATGGCCGCGGAGCGACTCACCGACCGGGTCGTCGAGGGCGACGGCGTCGCGGTCGACCATGTGTTCTGTGCCTTTCGTGTCGTGCGCGGGTGAGAGCCGCTGACCACTCGCAGCCGCAGTGTAGCCAGGCGAGTTCCTGTCCCCGCCTGGGGGAGGGGTCCGATCGCGCGCTCGGGCGTGGCTTGAACCTCCCGTTGGGAGAGGTCGTAGCGTTTCGCACGTGATCGGGGCAGACGACGCCGGGCGGCGATGGTCGATCGGCGAGCTGGCGCGGGCGACCGGGATGACGGTGCGCGCGCTGTACCACTACGACGAGATCGGGCTGCTGAGCGCGAGCGAGCGTACGCCCGCCGGGCACCGCCGCTACACCGAGCGCGACCTGCGGCGGCTGTACCGGGTCCGCGCCCTGCGGGCGCTCGGCCTGTCGCTGGAGGAGATCGCGGGTGTCCTCGACGGCGCGGCGGACGACCCCGGGTCGATGCGCGATCTGCTGACGGCGCAGTTGCGCAGGCTCGACGAGCACGCGGAGCTGATCGGGGTGCTGCGTCAGCGGATCCGCGGGCTGCTCTGGCAGACCGGCGACTCGTCCGGCCCCGATCCGGATCGGTTGATGACCACCTTGGAGTTGATGTCGGTGTTCGAGACGTATTTCACAGCGGAGCAGCGCGAGCGGCTGGCCGAGCGCAGGGACGCGCTGGGCGGCGAGGGCGTCGAAGCGGCCAAGCGCGAGTGGACGGGGCTGGTCGAGGAGGGGCTGCGGCTCATGGAGACCGGCGTGCCCGCGGACGACGAGCGGGCCCGGGACCTCGTACGCCGCTGGGACGCGCTGGCGGGCGGGTTCCATCCGGACGGACCGGAAGGAGAGCGGACCAGGGCGGCGGCCCGCAGGATGTGGCGGGACAACAGCGCCGAGATCGGCCGGAGCCTGCCCTGGCCGGCCGAGCGGACGGCCGGCCTGGTGACCTACCTGGAGCAGGCCCGCCACTCCGGCTGAGCTCCCCGTCGTCCCGGAGTTTTCGCCGCCGCGTGTTCGCAGGCGGGCTCGTACAGTGGAGGGAGTGGTGATCGCTTCCGGCCGCCTCGGGCCGGAGAAGGACCGCCGCGAACGGTCGCCCGGAGCAAGGGCGGGCCGGGAGCGGCGGCCCGGTGTTCCTCCCATCCGGCCCCACGACCGGGGGTTCTCATGGCGCTGACGATCGAACGGACCGTTCGGGGGGTCCTGGTGATCCTGGGAGTGGTCACGGCACTCCCGGCGCTCGCCCTGGTCGCCCCGGGAAGGGCGCTGGACTTCTCCTACGGCATCTCGCCGCCGTCCGACCCCATGGCACTGGCGCTGCTCCAGCATCGGGGCATCCTGCAGGGGGCCCTGGGTGCGGCCCTCGTCTGGGCCGCGTTCCACCCGGCGGTCAGGGTTCCGGCGGCGGTGACGGCAATCGTCACCAAGTCCGTCTTTCTCGGCCTGATGGCGGCCTTGCCCGTCGCGGTGAGGGCGGGCGCGACACCCGGCATCCTGTTCGACATCGGCGCGATCGTTCTCCTCGCGGCCGTCCTCACGCTCCACCGCAGGCTGACGGGCTCACACGGGCAGGGCGGCGGGAGCCCGGCCCGGCTTTCCACCGACGGAGGAGGGCGGTCGGCGGCCGGGCGCTGAACCGGACTCCCGCGCCGCCGTCGGCCACTCGGCGGGGGAGCGCGTCACTTCGCCGGCTTGAAGGTGGCGGCCATGGTCTCGAAGAGCTCCTTCTTCTTCTTCCAGTCCTTGTCCTGGGTCTTGTAGAGCAGCGCGTAGCCGTTGTGCTTGTCGGTGACGAAGCCGCGGTCGATCACCCGTGACCGGTACGGGCTGTCGCCGAAGGTGAACTCCCAGTCGGCCGCGGTCTTCCAGTACCCCTTGACCTCTCTGATCTCGATGAGTTTGTAGCCGGGGAAGTTGCGGCTCATCCCGGGCACATCACGCCGCCAGACCTTCAGCGCGTCGGACTCGGGACTGGTGGTGTGGTGGACCTCCAGGTAGGTGTGCGAGTCGCCGCGGAAGCGGACCTCGCCGTTGCCCCTGCCGTCCACGTGCCACCCCTTCGGCAGCGCGATGGAGAACCCGCTCGAGTGCTTGTACTTGTGCCAGCCCTCGGGGACATCCCCGGGTCCGATGGCATCGGAGCTCGGGGAGGGCTCGGGGGACGGGGACGTCGTCGCCTCGTCCGAGGCGGACGCGGACGGCTCGGCGGAGGACGGCGCGGCCGAGGAGGACGCCGAGGCGGAGGGCTTCTGGCCGCCCTTCCCCGTCGCGGCCGGGGCCGCGTCCGACCCGGCGGAGGGGTCGCCCCCCGGGTCGCCCTCGCCCGCCCGCAGGCCGAGGTAGCCCGCCACGCCCGCGACGACCAGCAGCGCGGGGATGAGGATCAGCGCGACCTTCAGCAGGCTGTTCGACGACCGCGGCCGGACAGCGGTGGTGGACACCTCGTGCCACGCCGCACCGCCCTGCGGGGGCACCGTCGCAGGCGCCTGCCTCAGCCCGGCGATCGGGCTCCCGGCGCCGGCGATCCCGGCCGCGCCCAAGGCGTCCTGCGTCCGGTCCGCCGTGGCGGCGCGCCGCTCGTCGCCCGCGCCCGGCGCGGACCTGTCGTTCGCGAGGGACCGGGGCGTCTCGGCGCGGGCCGCTCCGGCGCGGTCGCCCGTCCGGTCCGTACGGCTGTCGCCCCCGGAGCCGGTCGCGGCGCCGATCTCGGAGCCGGTCTGGGAGCCCGTGGAACCGGAGGAGACGGACGACGCCGAACCCGCCGCGCCCTTCGACGCGGCGCTCCCGCCAGTGGCGCCCTTCGGGGTCGCACTCGCGCCGGAGGCCGCCGAGGGCCGTGAGGTCGAGGGCGGTGTGGTCGAGGGCGGTGTGGCCGAGGGTGTCCGCTCGCCGGAGGAGGCGCCGGAATCCTGCGTCTTCCCGGAGGCGGCCGAGCTCTCCGGCGCCTCGCGGTCCTCCTGGCCGGAGGCCGCGCCGGCCTGGCCGGAGGCCGTGCCGGCGGTGACGGCGGGGGCGACCTTGGTGGTGCCGTCCTGGGCGTCCGCCGCCGCCGGACCGCCTTCCTTCCCGGGCTTCTCCTCGGCGGGGGCGCCGGTCGAGGGCGACGTACGGGCGGGTGGGGCGGCCTGCGCTCCGGTCTCCGGCATGGTCTCCGGCATGGCCGCCGGCGCCTTCCCGGCCTCTTCCCGAGCCGGGCCGTCCTCCTGCTCCTGTGCCCCTTCGTCGCGTATGACCGGCAGGGGTGAGGTGATCTCGCCGGGGCCCGGCGCCTCGTCGCGCTCCGCGGGCGTCGCGGGGCGCTGTCGCGGCGGGCGGAGGACACGGGCGGGTACGGCGCCGCGCCCCGGGAGGGTTTGGCCGCACCGGGACGGGAGGCGGGCGTCCGAGGGCTCCGGACCTCCGGCTTCGGGGCCTCCGGCGTCACGGGCCGCGGCGAAGCAGGTTCGGCGGGCGCGGCGGCGGGCCGGGAGGGCGGCGGGGACAGATCCCGCGACGCGCGCTTGAGCAGCCGGGTCAGTTCGTCGTAGCCGGGCCGGTCGGCGGGCTCCTTGGCGAGCATCCGCAGCAGCACGGGACCCAGCGCGCCCGCGCGCCGCGGCGGGGCCGGGTCGTCGTTCAGCACGGCGTGCATGGTGGCCATCGCCATGCCCCGGTCGTGCGGGGGCTTGCCCTCCACGGCCGTGTAGAGCGTGGCGCCGAGCGACCACAGGTCCGACTCGCGCTGCGCGGCCTCGCCGCGGAGCCGTTCCGGGGCGATGAAGGCGGGGGTGCCGACGAGGCCGGTGCGGGTCATGGTGGAGTCGGCTTCGAGCCTGGCGATGCCGAAGTCGGTCAGGACCACCCGGCCGTCATCGGTGAGCAGCACGTTCTCGGGTTTGACGTCGCGGTGCAGCACGCCCTGGCGGTGGGCGGCGCGCAGCGCGTCCAGGATCTGCAGGCCGATCTCGACGGTGCGCTCGGGGGCCAGCGGGCCGTCCTCCCTGATCACCTGCCCGAGCGAGCGGGACGGCACGAGCTGCATGATGATCCAGGGCCGGTCGTCCTCTTCGATCACGTCGTGGACGACACCACGTTCGGGTGGGTGAGGCGGCCGGCGGCCCGGGCCTCGCGCATGGTCCGGCGATTGAGGTCGCTGAGCTCGTCGCCCATGGCGCTGTCGTAGCGGACCTCCTTGACCGCGACCGCGCGGTCCAGCAACTGGTCGTGGGCGCGCCAGACGACGCCCATGCCACCCCGGCCGATCGGCTCCATCAACTGGTACCGGCCTCCGACGAGCCGGCCTTCCGCACGCGACACTCGAACCCCTTCCTGGACCCATGAATCGTCCCACGGATGGCAAAGGGATCAACCGCGTCCATGACCGGCGATCCCGGAATCCGAGACAGATCGGTTCGAGCCGTGGCCCGTCGCTGCTAAGGTCCTTGTTATGGGTAGGTACAGCTCGTTTACGAGGCCGGCTCCGGGAGGGCCGGTCGCGTGACGGTGAGCTAGCGACCATCCGGAGCCGGCTTGAGGCAGGGACGCCAGCGTCTCTGCCTTTTTCGTTCTCGGAAGTCCGATCTCAGCCAGTCCCGATCTCAACGAGTCCCCATGGCAGACGGCCGGTTCCGCGGGGCCGGCCCACGGAGGAGCCCACATGTCGAAGGCAGCCCAACTCGACCGCGACGCCGTACGGATCGGCGACCTCGTGATCGGCGACGGGCTCCCCGTTGTGGTCATCGGGGGCCAGGACGCCCGCTGGCTGCGCCTGCGCGGCGACGGCGGCCCTCCCGGCGACGGCGCGGAAACCGCGCGGGACACGCCGGCGGACTCCTCGGGGGACAGGGCGGACTCCTCGGGGGACAGGGCGGTCGCCGAGGCCAGGGCGCGCTGGACGGGCCCGCTGCTGGTGGAGCCCGCCACAGTGGCCGACCTGCCCGCCGTGGCCCGGCACGCCGACGGAGTGGTGGTCGGGGCGGCCTGGGCGGGCGACCCCGATCTCGTCCGCGCCGCGGCCCGGCTCGGGCTCCCCGTCGTCCTCCAGCGGGGGATCGTCCGGAGCGGGCGCGCGGCGACGCTGGAGGAGTGGCTGGCCGCGGCGGACGACTGCGCGGCCGAGGGCAACGAGGCGGTCGTGCTCTGCGAGAGCGGGGGCCGCGCGAAGCCGGAGGACGCCGCGCCCGACCTCGGGCTCATGCGCGCCGCGCGGGAGCGCACGGGGCGCCCGGCGCTCGCCGGGCTGGGCGGCGACGGCGGGCTCGCGGACGCGGCGGTGGCG
>NZ_MWJN01000069.1:0-48815 GCF_002027145.1 Microbispora sp. GKU 823
CTTCTTCAGCACCTCCTTGTTGTAGTACAGGGCGAGGGTGTTGGCCCCGATCGGGACCCCGTACGTCTTGCCGCCGAACTGGCCCGCCGCGAGCAGGTTCGGCGCGATCGACGAGACGTCGAGCTTGTTCTCCTCGGTCGTCGTCAGCACGCCGGCCTCGGCCAGCGTCGAGACCACCGGGTTGTCCACGATCAGCACGTCCGGCGAGTTGCCCTGCTGCGCCGCAAGCAGCGCCTTGTTGGTGAGGTCGCTGGTGTCGTAGCCGGTCCGCTCGACCTTCACTCCCGCCTGGGTGCCGCACGCCTCCAGCAACTTCACCCATTCGGAGCTCTTGTCGTACTGGGGGTAGGGGTCCCAGATCGTGTAGGTCCCGCCCCCGGCGGCCTGGCTCGAACTCGCCGAGCCGGCGCCGCCGGACGGTGACGAGCACGCGGCGAGTCCTGCGGCAGCGGCCAGCACCGCCACACCCATGCCGGTCGCACGCCGGCCGCTTGACCCTGTTCTCATTGACGTGACCTCCGCTGACAGCGTTACGCGCCTGTTTCCCGACGAGAGTCGAACCGATTCGCCGAATCGGTTCGCCGACGATAGGCCGGGCCCGTCATATGCGTCAATGGGCTGCGGGCAGGAGTTGCGGAGATGTTGCGGACGGCGCACTTGACCCCCTCGCGAGGGTGCGCTTATCGTCCAGTCGAATCGATTCGGCGAATCGATTCGATCCACCACTCGACTCCCCCCCGAATGGGACAGCGCATGGCCGTACCCTTGTCCGGGCGAGCGCGCAGACGCGTGCCTCACGCCGTTCTCGCCGCCGCCCTCGTCACGACCGCGATTCCCCTGACCGCCTCACCAGCCCTCGGCGCCGGCGTGCCGGCCCTCGTCCTCCACTACGACTTCGAAGGCGACCTGTCGAGCGGCGTCATCGAGGACCGCTCCCCGTCCGGCCTCGACGGGGCCCTGGCCAACCCGGGCGCGGCCAAGGCCGCCGCGGGTCCCGACGGCACGCAGGCCCTCTCGCTGCCCGGCGGGCCGACCGGCTCGGCGACCGCCCCCTACGTGACGATCCCGAACGGCCTGTTCCGCGACCGCCACGCCATGACCGTCTCCACGTGGCTGAAGTGGGCTGGCGGCGCCGACTTCCAGTGGGTCTACAACCTCGGCAAGGACGCCGCGACCGCCACGTTCGTCACGCCGTCCTACGCAGGCGACGCCACCACGAGGTCGTCCATCAAGCCGGTCAACGGCAGCGCCGAGGTGGGGGTGCCTGGCGCGCAGAAGCTGCCCACCGGGCAGTGGGTCAACCTCGTCACCACGATCGACGGCAGGACCCTCACCTACTACGTGAACGGCGTGGCCATCGGGAGCACCACCGCCCAGATCGACCTGGCCGCGGTGATGCACTCCGACCGCAACAGCACCTCCGGCTTCCTGGGCAAGGCGTTCTGGGGCGGACACCCGTTCCTGGCCGGAGACCTGGACGACTTCCGCGTCTACGACGCCGCCTTGAACGCCGAGCAGGTCGCGGAGCTCGCCGGAGACCACAAGGCCACTCTCAGCAAGGTCGACCAGACCTCCTTCGAGATCACCACCTACCCGGGCACCGCGCCGGCACTGCCCGCGACCGTCGACGCGCAGTTCTCCGACGGCATCCGCCGGGGCGTGCCGGTCAGCTGGGAGGCGGTCGACCCGGCAAGTTACGCCAAGCCGGGCCGGTTCACGGTCAAGGGCACCGCGTACGGGACCACGGTCGAGGCCACGGTCAAGGTCGTCGCCAACGATCTGGTCATCGATCTCGGCACCGAGACCGGCGCCTTCCACGGCGGCGCGTCCGGCACCCTGTACGGCGTGTACGGCGAGGGCGTGCCGACCTCCAACCTCCTGGAGGGCATGCGGCTGCGCACGGTCGCGACGAAGGCCCAGGACGGCCCCCAGCACCCCGGCGCCGACGCGCTGGAGGTGGTCAAGCCGCTCGCCGACAGCACTGGCGGCGACGTGTACATCTACATGACCGACATCTACCGCGGCTTCCCCTACCAGTGGCCCGGCGACACGCCCGGGGCCAGGCTGAACGACTTCAAGGCCAAGATCGCCAAGCAGGTCGACCAGGTCCTCAAGCTCGACCCGAAATATCAGGACCACATCGTCTTCGTGCCGTTCAACGAGCCCGAGGGCAACATGTTCGGCACCGGCACGTGGAGCTACAACAAGATCAGTTGGCTGAGCGACCCCCAGTACTACTTCAAGGCCTGGGACGAGGTCAACGCCCTGATCAAGGGCAAGATGCCGAAGGCCAGGATCGCGGGCCCCAACACCAGCGTCCTGTACGACCAGGTGCAGGGCTTCCTGCGGCACGCCGTGCAGGCGGGCACCGTCCCCGAGGTCATGACCTGGCACGAGCTGGGCGACCCCGCCCGCATCCGCACCAACGTGGCGAAATACCGCCAGTGGGAGCAGGCCATCTTCACGGGCACCCCGTACGAAGGCAGGCGGCTCCCGATCAACCTCGACGAGTACGCCTTCAACTACCACACCTCGGTGCCCGGCCAGATGATCCAGTGGGCCTCGGCGATCGAGGAGTCGAAGGTCGACGCCGACATCGCGTACTGGAACATCGACGGCAACCTGTCCGACTCGGCCGTGCAGGCGAACCGCGGCAACGGCCAGTGGTGGCTGCTGAACGCCTACGGCCAGATGACCGGCAACACCGTCAAGGTCACCCCGCCGCGGCCGAACGTCAGCTACACGCTGCAGGGCGTCGCGACGCTCGACAAGGCCAAGGCGCAGGCCCGTACGCTGTTCGGCGGCGCGTCCGGCCTCGTCGGAATCCACTTCGACAACGTCGACACCGGGCTGTTCGGCGACACCGTGCACGCGCTGGTCCAGGAGATCCCGTGGACCGGCCAGATCGGCGACTCAGCGCAGCCCCGCGTCGTCGCCGAGCTGAACCGGAAGGTGACGGACGGCGCGGTGACCTTCGAGTTCGGGTCCGTGCTGCCCGCGCTGAAGGAGTCGTCGGCCTACCAGATCATCCTCACCCCCGGCGACCACGCCGCCTCCGGCACTCCGGCGACCACGCTCTGGCAGGCCGCGTACGAGGCGGAGGACGCCGGCCACACCGGCGCCGGGTACAGCAGGAACGGTCCCGAGGGGACCCCGTCCGACGTCGGCAAGTTCTACACCTCCGGCGGCTACGACGTCGGCGGGCTGCGCACCGGCTCCGACGTCACGCTGAACTTCACCGTGTCGGTGCCGCAGGACGGCACATACGACCTGTCGGTCTTCGCGAACTCGCTGAACACCTACGGCGCGGTCCAGGAGCAGGGCCCGACCAACGTCTTCCTCCGGGTCGACGGCAAGGACGAGCAGGAGCTCCACCTTCCGCTGGGGTACAAGTGGGTGGTCTGGGACCACACCGACACGAAGGTCACCCTGTCCAAGGGGGAGCACACGATCACCCTGGCCGCCAGGAGCCTCGACGGCGCCCGCGCCACCAAGGGAGACGCGATCGTCGACAAGATCGACCTGTCCCTCGCCAACCCCGCCGCGAGCGAGGCGATCTACGAGGCCGAGCACGCCACGCTGGACGGCGCGCGCACCGACTACGGCGAGAAGAAGGTGTCCGGCTCCGGCGTGGCCGAACTGCGCAAGGGACAGTCGGCGACGTTCTGGGTCTACTCACCCGGCGACGGCGAGTCCACGGTGGGTGTCGACCTGCATGGCGGCGGCAAGGGCACGCTGACCGTCAACGAGCAGGACATCGCCGAGCCGTCCGGGTCCTCCGAGATCAAGGCGTTCCTGTCCGGCGGCGTCAACAAGATCACCTACACCGCGCGGACGGGCAGGGTGCGGCTGGACCGGCTGCGGGTCCGGAAGACCGAGGGCGCGCTCACGCCGACCTGGTACGAGGCCGAGTCCGCCGACGTCGCCGGCGCCGCCAAGGTGGCCGCCTATCCGCTGGCGAGCGGCGGTAAGGCCGTCACCGACATCGGCGGCGCCCCCGGCGGCGCCCCCGGCACCGCCGGCACCCTGACCTTCGACGTCACCGCCCCCAAGAGCGGGACGTACGCGCTGACGGTCCGCTACTCCAACCCCGAGCAGTCCCCCGCCTCCCACTACAACCCCGACCCGCTGGCCCGCCACGCCGAGATCTCCGTCAACGGCGCCGCCCCGCAGCGGGCCTGGTTCCCCCACTCGTTCCACGCCGACAACTTCTGGGAGCTGACCATCCCCGTCCAGCTCAGGAAGGGAGCCAACACCGTCGCCTTCGCCTCACGAGAACTGCCGAACTTCGACGGCGACACCTACATCTCCGACGCCTTCCCGGACATCCTGCTCCGATCGAAGTACGCCCCGATCATCGACAAGATCGCGGTGACACCCATCGCCAGGTGACACACCGGGCACGTCAGCCGGGCGGGGCCGTCGGCCCCGCCCGGCATTCCTGTTTCTCCACCGGTATTCAGGCCGGGCGGGCCCGGAGGCCGTCGAGGGCCATGCCCAGCACCCGCTCGCGCTGGTCGTCGTCGACGAACCCGCCCCCGGTGATGCCGGAGATCATCCGCAGGACGTCGTCGAAGGTCACGTCGCCGCGAACCTCCCCGGCCTCGCGCGCCCGGTCGAACAGCGGCTCCCCCGCCTCGTACATCGCGGTCCGGCTGGAGCGCATCATCTCCGAGTCGCGGTTGAGCGCCTCGTAGATGGCCCGCTTGGTGGCCGCGTAGTCCACGAACCGGCGCAGCCAGGCGGCCAGCGCCTCCCACGGCGGCAGGGCCGCGACCTGCGCCGCGGCACTGCACAGTTCGTCGATCTCGTCCAGGTAGACGCTGTCGAACAGGTCCTGACGGGTGGGGAAGTTGCGGTAGAGCGTACCGATGCCGACCCCGGCGCGCCGGGCGATGTCCTCCAGCGAGGCCTGCGTGCCGTGTTCGGCGAAGGCCTCGCGCGCGGCGGCGAGCAGCGCGTCGAAGTTGCGCCGCGCGTCGGCGCGCTGGGGGCGTCGCACCCTCGTCCGGGGGCCTTCGGCCGCCTTCTCGTTCACCGGGATCCTCCCCAGGTTGTACCGGAGGCATACCTCCGCTAATGTGGAGGCACGCCTCGACTTTAGCAGGCGGGCATCCGCGTTCGTGTCTTCCCTGTCAACGCCGCCCTGATCGTCGTCTTCACTACGCGCCGTCCTCGTGCCCGGGGACGGCGTCACCGGCGCGCCTCGTCGCGCCCGTTCCTCCTGTCGAAGGATGTCGATGTCACGTACCACCTCGCCGCAACGGCTGACCTTCCTCGCGCTGGCAGCCGCCACGGCCTCGTTCTCCATGCTGCAGTCCCTGGTCAGCCCGGTGCTGTCCACCATCCAGCACGACCTGCACACCGGCCAGAGCACGGTGACCTGGGTGCTCACCGCCTGGCTGCTGTCCGCCTCCGTCGCGACTCCCCTCATGGGCAGGATCGCCGACATGATCGGCAAGGACCGCACGCTGCTCGTCGCGCTGGCCGCCATCGCGCTCGGCTGCCTCGTCGCCGCCATCGCCCCCAACGTGGGGGTGCTGATCGCCGGCCGGGTCGTCCAAGGGCTGGGCGGGGCCGTGTTCCCCGTCTCGTTCGGGATCGTCCGTGACGAGTTCCCCGCCTCGCGGGTCCCCTCGGTCGTCGGCGTCCTGTCCGCGGTCATCGCCGTCGGCGGCGGCGTCGGCATCGTGCTCGCCGGCCCGATCGTCGACGCCCTCGGCTGGCGCTGGCTGTTCTGGATCCCAGCGATCATCGTCGTCGCCACCGCGTTCCTGGCGTACCGCCACGTTCCCCGGTCCCCGGTGCGCACGCCCGGCCGGGTCAACTGGGCGGCCGCGGCGCTGCTGTCCGGATGGCTGGTGGCGCTGCTGGTCCCGCTCAGCATGGCGACCTCCTGGGGCTGGGGTTCGGCCGCCGTGATCGCGCCGCTCGCCGCCGCCGTGGTGCTGTTCGCCGCATGGATCGCGGTCGAGCTGCGCTCGCGCGATCCGCTGATCGACATGCGCATGATGCGGCTTCCGGCCGTGTGGACGACCAACCTGGTCGCGCTGCTGTTCGGCGCGGGCATGTTCGCCTCGTACGCCTTCCTGCCGCTGTTCGTGCAGATGCCGGCGGCCGTGACGGGCTACGGCTTCGGATCGAGCGTGACCGAGGCAGGGCTGCTGATGCTGCCCATGCTCGTCACGATGGCCGTCGCCGGCACGGTGAGCGGCCCCATCTCCCGCGTCGCCGGGGTCAAGGCCCAGCTCGTGTGGGGGTGCGCGCTCGGCGCGCTGGCGAGCGCCGGCGTCGCCCTCTGGCACGACCGGCCGTGGCAGCTCGCCGCCGCCACGGCGGTGTTCGGGCTCGGCCTCGGCCTGGCCTACGCCTCGATGACCAACCTGATCGTGCAGAGCGTGCCGGCCGGCCAGACCGCCGTCGCCGGAGGCATGAACACCAACATCCGCACCATCGGCGGGTCCGTCGGCACCGCCGTCGTCAGCTCCATCGTCACCGGCCACCTGCGCGCCGACGGCCTGCCGTACGAGTCGGGCTTCACCACCGCCTTCCTGGTGCTGGCCGTGACCCTGGCGGCCACCGTCACCGTGGCACTGCTGGTCCCGGGGGCGCGCCGCCGTACAGCGCCCGCCGCCGAGGCGCCGAGCGGGTCCCGGCGGGCGCGGCGCGCTGAACACATCACCCAAAGGAGACAACACATCATGCAGAGGACATGGCTCATCACCGGCGCGTCCCGGGGCCTGGGACGCGCGCTGGCCCGCGAGGTGCTCGAACGCGGCGACCGCCTCGTGGCCACCGCCCGCCGGCCGGAAGGGCTGGACGACCTCGTCCGCGCCCACGGCGACCGGGCGCGCGCCGTCGCGCTGGACGTCACCGACGCCACGGCGGCGCAGCGGGCCGTACGGCTGGCCGTCAAGGAGTTCGGCTCGCTGGACGTTCTCGTGAACAACGCGGGCTACGCGAACTCCTCGCCCATCGAGGGGACCTCCGACGAGGACTTCCGGGCGCAGTTCGAGACCAACCTGTTCGGCGTCGTCACCATGACCAGGGCCGCGCTCCCGGTGATGCGCGCGCAGCGGTCCGGTCACATCCTGCAGATCGGCTCCGTCGGCGGCCGGGTCGGGGGCACGCCGGGGCTCGGCGCCTACCAGGCGGCCAAGTTCGCCGTCGAGGGGTTCTCCGAGGTGCTGAACAGCGAGGTCAGGCCGCTCGGGATCACCGTGGTCATCGTCGAGCCCGGCGGGTTCCGTACGGACTGGGGTGGCTCGTCGATGCGCATCCCGCCGGTGGGGGCGGACTACGAGCAGACCGTCGGCCGCATCAACGCCTACCGGCGCGCGGTGGACGGCGCCCAGCCGGGCGACCCCCGGCGCGCGGCCAGGGTGATCGCCGGGCTGGTCGACGTGGACGAGCCGCCGCTGCGGCTGCTGCTCGGCTCCGACGCGCTGCGCATGGCCGAGCAGGCGTCCCGCGCTCGCGCCGCCGAAGCCGAGCGGTGGGCCGCCGTCAGCCGTTCGACGGACTTCGACGGCGTCGTGGGGCTGACCGAGGAGCCGGTCGCCCGCCTCCTCGCGCACGGTGCGCGGTGACGGCCCCGGCCCCGCTTCCGGGCGGTCGGCCAGAGGGGCGGACCGGTCAGCCCCGCAGCTCGGGGAACTGGTCGTCCCGCCACTCCCCGGACGGCGGGGCGCCGGCCTCCGCCGCGTCGCTCTCCCTGGCTCGCAGCTCGACCCGGCGGATCTTCCCCGAGATGGTCTTGGGCAGCTCGGCGAACTCGATCCGGCGCACGCGCTGATAGGGCGCGAGCCTCTCGCGGGCGTGCCGCAGGATGGCCGCGGCGGTCTCCCGGTTCGGCTCCCAGCCCGCGGCCGGCACCACGTACGCCTTGGGCACGGCGAGGCGGATCGGGTCGGGGGCGGGCACGACCGCCGCCTCGGCCACGGCGGGGTGCTCGATGAGCACGCTCTCCAGCTCGAACGGCGAGATCTTGTAGTCGGACGCCTTGAACACGTCGTCGGTGCGTCCCACGAAGGTGATCGAGCCGTCGGCGTCGCGGACCGCGACGTCGCCGGTGTGGTACAGGCCCCCGGACATGGCTCCCTCCTCGCCGTCCAGGTAGCCGGTCATCAGGTTGACCGGGCGGGCGGCGAGGTCGAGGCAGATCTCACCCTCGTCCGCCGGCCGCCCGGTCACCGGATCGATGACCACGACCGGGACGCCGGGGAGGGGGCGGCCCATCGATCCGGCCTTCACGGGCGCGCCGGGCGTGTTGGCGATCAGCGCGGTCGTCTCGGTCTGGCCGTAGCCGTCGCGGACCGTCAGCCCCCACGCCCGCTCCACCTGGGCGATGACCTCGGGATTCAGCGGCTCCCCCGCGGCGACCGCCTCACGCAGACTGCCCGGCCCGTCCCCGAGGTCGGCCTGGATGAGCATCCGCCAGACCGTGGGCGGCGCGCAGAACGTGGTGACCCCCGCGCGGCGGATCTGCCCGAGCAGGGCGGCGGCGTCGAAGCGGGAGTAGTTGTGCACGAACACCGTCGCCTCGGCGTTCCAGGGCGCGAAGAAGCAACTCCAGGCGTGCTTGGCCCAGCCGGGCGAGCTGATGTTGAGGTGGACGTCGCCTGGCCGCACCCCGATGAAGTACATCGTCGTCAGGTGCCCGACCGGGTAGGACACCTGGGTGTGCCGCACGAGCTTGGGCCTGCTCGTCGTCCCCGAGGTGAAGTACAGCAGAAGCGGGTCGCCGGGGGAGGTCCGGGCCTCGAACGGATCCGGCTCCGGCGTCGCGTAGGCGTCGCCGTACCGGAGCCACCCGGCCGCCTCGCCCACGCAGACGCGGCCGTACTCTCCCGGCACGCCGTCGAACTTGTGCGTGTCGGCCGCGTTGGCGATGACGTGCCGGACACGTCCCCGCGCCACCCGGTCGGCGAGGTCCGCCGCGCCCAGGGCGGTGGTCGCCGGCATGATCACCGCGCCGAGCTTTATCACGGCCAGCATCGACTCCCACAGCTCGACCTGGTTGCCGAGCATCAGCAGCACGTGATCGCCCTTGCCGACCCCCTGGGCGGCCAGCCAGGCCGCCACCTGATCGGAGCGGCGGGCCATCTCGTCGAAGGAGTAGCGCCGCTCGGAGCCGTCCTCCTCCACGATCCACAGCGCCGTACGGTTGTTTCCCCGGGCGATCGCGTCGAACCAGTCCGTGGCCCAGTTGAACCTGTCGCCGAAGACCGGCCAGGCGAACTCGCGTGCCGCCCGCTCGGGCTCCTCCCTCAAGCGCAGCAGCAGGTCGCGGGCTTCCCTGAAGACGTGGGTGCTGGTCGTCTCGCTCACGGTGACTCCTTCGTCGCGCAGGCCACGGAGGTCAACGTACGACCGTCCCTCGCGCGATGTCACCCCCGCAGATCCGCCAACAGGGAGTCGGCGACGGCCTCCTCGTAGACCGGGCTCCCCTGCTCGCGCATCGCGTCCGCGAGGGCGGGATCCCAGGGCGTGGGCACCGGCCGTCCGGTGAGCGCGACACGCCCCTCACCGTCACCGGCGTCCCCGTCATCGGCTTTCGCAGCGCCGGTCAGACCGGCGAGGTAGTCGGCTGCGGTCATATGCCAGAGCTCCGCGCCATGACGCCGCGCGACGGCACGGTGCTGAGCTGGTGGAGCGTGACCTGGAACGGCGTGCCGCCGTTGTTCTCCAGGCGGCGCCGCGCGGCGCGGAGCAGGCGCTGGTACTCCGGTGCGTGGTAGCGCTTCACCGCCTCAGGGTCGGTCATTCCTCTTCCTCCATGTCCACGACCTTCTCGTGATCCTCCGTAGCGAGGAGGGTGCCTTCGGTGAGGGCGGGGGCCCGGCGACTCGGCCTGAAGCCGAGCAGCGTCTCGGCCAGCTCCTCGTTGCCGGAGAAACCGGCGTCGGCGTCAATCGTCTGGGCGCCGTCCCAGAGCATCAGCATCGCCGACACCGCATGGGCGCTCTTGTCGTGGTGCATGTCGTAGTGCGCGGCCATCGGCACGGTGTCGAAATGGACCCACAGATCGTGGCCGGTCATGAACAGGTCGAGGCCGAACTTCACGGTCAGGCCCAGCAGCTCGGGCTTGTACCGGTCGTCGATGCCGGCGAACGCCTCGTCCAGGGCGATCATCCGCGGGCACGTGGGCTTGGCGGACGAGTAGAGGGCGTTGGCGGCGGCGAACAGCGGGAGGTGGATGGCCGCCGACTTCTCCCCGCCGGACATCTCCTCGTGCTTGGCCCGGGTGAGCTTCACCTCCTTCTCCCCCGGCACGGCGAGCACCAGCTCGAAGCCGTACCAGGTGCGGTAGTCGAGCACGTCGGCCAGGGCCTGCTTGTACGTGGCACGCGGATGGGCGGCCCGGTAGTCGCGGATCATCTCCCGCAGCAGGCCGCGCAGCTCGCCCAGCCCGGCCGCGCCGAGCCCATGCGCATCCCGGTCGAGGAGCCGCGAGACCGCGACCTGCCGGTCGTTCAGCCGGTCGGAGCGCCCCCATCGGATGCCGATCCTGGTGCCGGACGACATGGGCCGTGACCGGGTGTCCTCGTTCATCCCCCGCACCAGGTCGCGTGCGGTGCGGACCCGGTCGTGCACCTGCTGGGCGAGCGCGGTGAGCAACTCGTCCTCCAGCACCGTCCGCTCCCGCTCCTCCAGCAGCATCCCCTGCTCCTGGACGCGGTCCGCCACCCGCCGGGCGAACGCCGCGACCGGATTGCGGCCGCCCTCGTCACTGACGTAGACCATGACGACGCCGGCGGGGTCGTGCTCCAGCCGGTAGTCCTCGGCGCAGCCGTCGAGTGCGTCCTGGAAGGTCCGCAGCGAGGCCGACAGCCGGCTCGCGGCGTTCTTGAGCGCGCTCTCCCCGGGCACGCGGATGTCGGCCATCTCCGCGGCGAAGGCGTCAAGCAGCGCGGCCACGTCTCCCGGCAGCACCCGGCCGACCAGGGCGGCGGGATCCGGCGGCGGTCCACTGGAGCGGGCGGACAGCTCCGCGGCCACCGCCGCGGCCGCCTCCGCCGGTTCGGGCCAGCCGACGTGGGCGGGCCACGGCGTCACGGCGGTGACGCCGAGCAGCGGGCGCAGCTCCAGATGCGCGTACGGCCCGAACGCCGCGACGTGCTCGAAGAGGTGCCCGAGCGCCTGGCCGAGGGAGGCCTGGCCGTGCCTGAGGTCGGCCTGGGCGACGATCAGCGCCTCGTTCTCCCGTGCCGCCGTGGCGGCGTGCTCCTCGCACCGCCCGCGGACCTCGGCGAGGCGGCGCTCGGCCTCATCGATCTGGGCGAGCACCTCGCGCAGCGGCGCGTCGAGTGCCTCCTCGCCCGCCCTGAGCTCCTCGGCGTCGGCCCGGTGCTCCCGCTCCTTGTCCTCCAGAGCGCGGGAGTCCGCGTCGTGCCGCTCGCGCTGCCGGGCGATCGCGGCCTGGCGGGACGCGAGGTCCCGCTCCTCGGACGCGGCCCGCTCGCGGCCGTCGTGCAGCCGCTGCGCCATCGTGAGGAAGTCGTCGACGGCCCGCGCGACCGCGTCGACCTCCTGTTCGGCGACGGGCATGCTCCTTTCCGCCGCGACCTGCCGCAGCCGCCGGCGCGCCGCGTCGACCTGGGCCACCGCGGCGTCGAGGTCGCGGCGGCGGTCCGCGAGCGCCGACCGCGCCTGGGCCAGCAGCGCGGACTCCTGCGACACGCGGGTGACGGCTTCGACGACCGCCGTGGCGGGCGGGAGCTCCCGCCGGGCCCGGGCGAAGTCCTCCAGCCGGCGGTTCGCGCGCGCCAGGTCGCGCTCGGCGTCCTCGTGCGCCCGGCTGGTCTCGCCGATCATCTCGTCATACTCGGCGAGCCTGGCCGCGCGGCGGTTGGCCCGGTTCGTGGCGCCGATGTACTCGGGCGACGGCTTGGGCCGGGCGCCGAGGAGAAGCCCGAAGGCGAACTGGGCCCGGCCGGTCACCGTCGGCGCCGGTCCGCCCTGCTGATCCCGGCAGGGCGTGATCGTGTCGGAGACCGCGACCGACCGCAGCACGTCCGCGACGACCGCCGCCGGCACCAGGTCCTGCTCCTCCGGCACGAGGACGTCGGCGAGCGTACGGCCGGTCGGGCGGCTCTCCTCGGGGAGCGGGAGCAGGTAACCGTCGGATTCCAGGACCTCGACGGCGTCGCGGGTGTGCCGTGCCTCCGGGTGCACCCAGGCGGTCAGCAGTCCCGCGCCGTACAGAGCGCCTTCGAGGCCGGCCGCCTCCTTCTCGTCGAGGTCGTCGGCGAACCGGACGAGCCGCCACAGGGGCGCCCCCGGGCGTCCGTCGCGGTCCGCGGTCCGGCGGTCGTCGTGCGGCGGCGCCTCGTCGCGTTCCGCCGCGATCTCCTCCCGCTCGCGGCGCAGGCGGACGAGGCCGGCGGCGAGGTCGCGCACCCGGGCGGACAGGCGCTCGGCGGACCTGGCCGCCTCCGTCCGCCGTTCCTCGGTCCGCACGCTGTAGACCTCGGCCAGGGACGGCGCCCCGGCGTCGCCGGCGTGGGCGAGGGCCTCCGCCAGCGCCTCCACGTCGGCGGGCCCGGCCACCGCCTCGTCGTCCTCCGGGCGCCCGTCCTCCAGATGCCCGTCCTCCAGGTGCGGGTCTGCCGGGAGCACATCTCCTGAGGGCTCCGACGAGCGGGCCCAGCGGGCGGCCCAGGCGTCGAGCGCCTCCCGCGCGAGGCGGCGTGCCGTCGCCAGCGCGGCGTCGGCGGCCTCGCACCGCGATTCCCGTTCCTCTACGTCCCTGTCCGCCTTCTCCAGGTCGGTCTCCGCCCGCAGGCGGTCCCGCTCCGCCCCGGACACTCTGGCGATCTCGTCGCGGACCTTCGCGACGTCGTCCCGGCGGGCGGTGGCACGTGCCCTCGCCGTCGTGAGCAGGTCCTCCCCGGTGTCGGCCGGGCCGTCTCCGTCGTGGGAGACGCCGGCCCGTTCCGCCGCGTCGGCGAGGTCGGTGGCGTGACGGACGATCGCCGCGCGTGCGCCCTCCAGCCGCTCCGCGAGTTCGCCCGCCTCGCCTTCCAGGGCGGTCAGGTGGTCGGCGCCGTCCGCCAGCCGGGCGCGCTCCCGTTCGATCTCCTCGCCGGTCTTGGCGATCTGACGACGGCGCAGGTCCAGCTCGCTCCGCGCGCGGTAGGCGTCGTCCGCGCGCAACGCGGTGAGGCGGCGCTCCAGCCCTTCCCGCTCGGCCTCGGCGGCGGTGGCCGCCTCCGAGGCGGCCTCCCGTGCGGCCGCGGCCCTCTTCCGCGCCTCCTCGGCGCGCACGAGCGTGCGGGCGTGCTCCACCGCGCCGTCCGTCTCCGTCTGGATGCGGGCGAGCCGGGCCTTCGTGTGGGTGCGGAGGTACGCGACGTAGTCGGTGAGGAACGCCCGTACGGCCGCGTCGGCGACGGCGAAGTCGTCGAACTGCTTCTGGACCGCCGCCAGGTTCTCGAAGTCGCGGGCCGCCTGGTCGACGAGCTCCTCGTCGATGGGGCTCAGACCCGAGGTGAGCGTGGCCGAGACCTTGTCGGGGTCGAGGTCCTTGGCCAGCAGGGGGCGGCGCAGCGCCAGCAGCAGGTCGAGGAGCTGGGTGTAGCGCTCCCTGCCCAGCCCGAACAGCCGGGCGTCCACCGCGTCCCGGTACTGCGTGGCGGTCTCGCTGTGGGCGTCCGGCCCGAGGACGGCCTTGAGCTGCCGCTCGGTGAGCGGCCGGGAGTCGGGCGCCAGCAGCCCGAAGTCGACGCCGAGGCGCTTGTCGGTGACGAAGAACGAGGTCCGCACCCCGTCCCTGTGCCGGTGCGCGCGGATGCCGATGATGAGGGTGACGGTCTCGTCGGTCTCGGCGGGCTCCGCCCCGATCTCCCGCCGGGCGAACTCCATCCACACGTAGCCGTACTCGGCCTCCTGCCCCCGATAAAGCAGGTTGGACTTCATCGTGCGGTTCTCGCCGCTGAACGGGTCGAGCCGCCGGGCGTCCGCAACGCCGTCGAGGATGAACGGGAAGAGCACCTCCAGCGCCTTGGTCTTGCCCGAGCCGTTGTGCCCGCGCAGGACCAGGCGCCCGTCGGCGAAGGCGAACTCCTCGTCCACGTAGTCCCAGACGTTGATCACACCGGCTCTGGTGGGCTGGAACCGGTCGGGCGGCGGTGTCATCGCTCCTCCTCCTGCGTGGACGAAACCTCCTGCATGCGCGGATCCTGTGGTTTCGGATCCTGGGGTGCCGGATCCTGGGGTGCCGGATCCTGGGGTGCCGGATCCTGGGGTGGCGGCTCCTTCGGCGTGGCCGGCTCCGGCAGCGCCACCAGCGACAGCTGGCCGCCCGAGGTCCGTGTGGGCAGGGCGGCCCGGATGTTGCGGTAGCGCAGCGCGGCGGGCAGGACGAGCACGCCGCCGGGCACCGGCCTGAGCAGCATCAGGTCCGCGAGGAAGCCGATGACGGCGTCGAGCAGCCCCCGGGGGTCCTGCTGCCAGGTGGTGGTGAACGAGGCCGCCCCGAACTCGTCGTATAACTCGGTCGTCATCGTCTCGAGGCGAGTGCGCTCCACGAACGGCGCCTCGGCGGGTGCGGGCCGATCGTCGGGGGACGGCTCGGACTCGGGCGGAGACCAGGCGAGCTCGGCGACGATGCCGTCGCGGGGCAGCCCCGCGTCCATCCGTGCGACGAGGTCGGCCTGGTCGTCGGCGAGCGCGGGCACGGGCAGCGGCTCCGGCACGTGCTCGGGGTCCTCAAGCAGGTCGGCGATCTTCGCCAGCAGGAGCCCGGCCGCCCGGCTCACCGCGTTTCCCCTGCCCGGGAACGGCCGGTCGGTGAAGACGCCGCCCGGGTCGGCGAGCATGACGCCCTCCGCGCGCCGTTCCAGGACCAGGCCGGTGAACCGGACGAGGTCCTCGGCGAGACCCGGGGCGCGCAGCGCGTCGGCCACCTCGGGCTCGACGTCCGCGTAGTACACCACGGGGAACTCGACGAGCAGCCGCCGCGCCCTGCGTGCCGGGTTCGAGTGCGGCGGCTCGTGCACCAGGCCGGCCGCGCTGGTGAGGTGCTGGACGGGCCTGGCCGGTTTGAACAGCACCGCGCAGATGTCGTGGTCGATGTCGTACAGCGCGTCACCGCGCTCGGAGTCGCGCGCCCACCACTCCAGGCTGCCGTCGGACAGCCGGAGCGCGCCGCGGTCGACCAGCCAGCCCAGCACGTCGACGATGGCGGCCTTGTGCGAACCGATCGCGGGGTCGAAGCCGAGGCCGTCGATGGAGTTGGCCAGCGGCGTGAAGATCCGCACCAGGTCCGCCAGGCTGATCTCGATGCGGGAGCGCTGGAAGGACCCGAGGACCAGGCACAGGTAGGCCATCCTGCGGCGGTCGAACGGCTTGCCCTTGCGGGAGAAGATCGATCGCTGCGTGTCGTCCAGGACGTCGAGGCGGCGGACCAGCCGTACGTGGTGGGTCGTGGCGATCAACGTGTAGCCGAGCAACTCCCGGAAGTCGCGCGCCATCTCGTCGGCCCAGCGCAGCACCTGGTCGAGCACGCCGGGCCGCGGCCGCTCCTTGGTGATCAGGTCGCAGGTCAGCACGCGGCGGACCGCCTGCTGGTAGGAGCCGAGGTCGGCGGCGGGGACGCCGACGGCGACCCGGAGGCGAGAACTCGTCACCTGGCACCCCCTGTATTCGAACCTGTCCCCTGCGTCCGCCCGGCGAGCTCGACCCGGAACCCGGGCAGATGGAGCAGTCCCTGCGCGGTGCGCACGGCGCTTCCGGTGTCGCACGGCACGAGCCGGATCATCACGGCGTCGTTGGCGCCGGAGCCTCTCTTCAGGCGGCCGGCGACGACCGTGCGTCCCTCCAGCGCCCGCGTCATCAGTTTCAGCAGGATCCGGGTCTCCGACTCGTCGAGCACCCGCCCGTGCGCGCCCAGCTCCGTCAGGTGGCCGGCGGCCTCGCGCTCGGCCGCGCGTTCCGCGGCCTGCTCGCGGCGCAGCGCCGCGCGCGCACCGGAGTTGCCGCGCACCGGCGTCGGCACGCCCGGGGTGGGCGCCTTACCGCTGCGGAAGAGCGTGACCGACACCTCCACCCCCGGCGCGTCCCACCAGGTCGCCCTGGGCGAGATCTGTTCGGTGTCCTCGTGGGCGGCGCCCAGGTGCCGCGCGGTCCGCAGGTTGAACGCCGCGCCCATCAGCGCGTGGGCGGCGCCCTCGTCCGGCGCGTTCCAGACCCACTCGGCCAGATGCCGCAGCTGGGTGGCCCGGTTGACGCCGCCGCGCTGCGCCTCCGAGATCTGCCGCAGCAACGCGATCACGCCCGACACCGCGATGCGCGTGGCGTTGCGCAGCTCACCGGCGCGGGATTCCTGCGAGCCCTGGGGGGCGAACCACGCCCGCAGGACGGACCAGCGGCGGCGCCAGTCCTCCAGCCGCTCGTCCCGATCCATGAAGGGCCGCTCGTCCGCGGCCGCCGCGCGGTCGAGCAGGGAGGCCAGGCCGCTCGCCTCCACGTCCCGTACGGCCGTGGCCAGGCGGGGCAGATAGCGGTCGAGCTCCGCCATGAACTCGGACATGTGCGTCAGCAGGGCGTTCTTGTAGCGCAGGAACGTCTCGGGAGAGGCGTCGGTGGACCGGATGATCTCGCCGAGCGTCACGTGGAAGTGCGCGGAGCGGCGCCCCATGTCCTCCATCACCGAGTCCAGCCGGGACAGCCGCCGGTAGACCTGCTCACCCTCCCCCGCGCGATTGGCCGCCGCGAGCGCCTTGAGGTCCTCCAGGATGTCGGAGAAGACCAGCCGCGACAGGTTCGCGTCCTGGATCCGGGCCGCCAGCAGTCCCTCGACCGAGGTGTACGCCCAGTAACCGAGCTCGCTGAACTGGTAGACCGACTGCCTGTTGCGGTAGCGGACCAGGTTGCCGGCCCGGGACGCGTCGTCGAACCGGTGCACCACCCCGTCCTCGTACAGGGCGTCCAGCCGGTCGCGCAGCTTGCCGTCGAACGTCGGGACCTCGTCGTGGAGCCGGGCGAGTTCGTTCAGGGCCGCCTGCACCTCCCCGGCGTCCACCTGGACCCGGTGCACCTCACGCAGCCGGTCCATCGCCCGCAGGACCCAGAGGAAGGCCACAGGATCTTCGCGCCCGGTGGTGAAGTTGAACAGCCTGAACCGATCGCTGATCGCCAGCGAGTCGAGGTCCAGCGCCCTGCGGTCCGCCATCCGGTCCCCCAATCCGTGTCACACACCCCCGATCGCGGAGTCCCGCCCACCGCCAAGGGCGGGCGGGGCTCCGCGTGCCGAGAAGACCGTATTGGAGGGCACCGACAGTTGCGACCTGCGCGGGGCAGGGGGCCGGCGGCCTCAGCTCGCCAAACAACGGCTCCGATCGAAGATCACGAGTGGAAGCCGGCGTCACGACCTTTGGGTCATCAGGCCGAACCCGGGCCTGGGAGGAGGTCGACGTCGTCGGCGTGCATCGGCTCTCCGCAGTGACTGCAGCGTGGGTCGACGTGGCCGATCTGCCCGCAGGCATGGTGACGGTACAGGACGGGAGGCCCGGCCTCGCCGGCGAGCCAGCGGTCACCCCACCGGGCCATCACCATGAGCATCTCGACGAGATCGGCACCCTTGTCGGTGAGGTGGTACTCGTACCGGGGGCGGGCATCGTAGGGCAGCCGCTCGAGCACACCCTGTTCGACCAGGTGGTTGAGCCGCTCGGTGAGTACCTTGCGGGAGATCCCCAGGTCGCCTGGATGTGGTCGAAGCGGCACACCCCGGCCCACACGTCGCGCAGGATCAGCGGCGACCAGGGCTCACCGATCACGTCCAAGGTACGCGCGATGGAACACGCCATCTCCCCGAACCGCGTTCGCTGCATGGCAGCAATCTAGCAATTGGGGTTCCCTGAGGGAACCTCGGCTGCTACCTTTCTCGGCGTCTCTTAAAGAAACCTCGAAAGGGATCCGATGACATTCATAAGGCGCTTCGACCACGTCGGCATCACCGTCGCCGACCTCGATGCCGTGACGGCGTTCTTCGTCAGCCTCGGCCTGGAGGCCGATCGGAAGATGGCCGTCGAAGGCGAGTTCCTGGACACGGTGATCGGCATGACCGGCGCCCGCACCGAGATCGTCATGCTGCGAGCGCCCGGCGGAGGTACGACGCTGGAGCTCTCGAGCTTCACGCGACCGGACCACCTCCCGGGTTCGCCTGCCGCGCCGGCCAACGAGCTGGGCCTGCGCAACGTCGCCTTCGAGGTGCACGACCTCCAAGCCGCAGTCGACCACGCCGCAGCCGACGGCTATGGCCTGGTGGGAGGCATCGGCGAATACGAAGGCGTGTGGCGGATGGCCTACGTCCGCGGGCCCGAAGGAATCATCGTCTCGCTGGCCGAGCGCATCGAGAAGTAAGGAGACATCATGAGCACGATCGTGACCGACGAACAGATTCGGGCTCTGGCCGCGACCGCGAAGCCCTACAGCCTGGCGCTCCTTCAGTGGGGGCCGGAGCGGACCATGGACGGCGCGGACGCAATCGAACTCGAACACCAGCGACGCATGGTATCGCTGCGCGCTGAGGGGGTGATCGCGATCCTGTGCCCGGTCGCCTCCGACACCGTGGCCGGCATCGCGATCATGACCGTACCGGCCGAAGAAGCCGCCGAGATCATGGCCGGGGACCCCTGCGTCCGAACCGGAATGATGCGCTGCGAGGTTCACCCGTGCCACGGCTTCCCCGGAGACGCCCTCCCCGTATAAGCGATCCCGGCCAGGGCAATCAGCGTCTATCCGATCCCGGCGTACATCTCGCGGCAGGCGGCCCTTGGAGTACCAGGACGGGGTCTGTCGAATCAACGGTGTAACTCGATCTTGATGTCATCTCCACGCCGATAGAAGAGCTTGGCGAGCACGTCGGCGGGGGCTTGGCGTCCTTCGTCCGCTGCCTGTGTTCGAGGAGCTGACCGAACTCCAGCGGCAGCCCGTACGCGCCCTGGCCGAACCGACGCGGCGAACTGGTGCTGGGCCGACTTCATCAAACTCACGCGGACCTGAACCCGCCAGTGACGCCAGCCGACCCGCCTACGTCGGCCTCGACATTGAGTCGCGCACGCACTGTAGGCCCGGACCCGCCTGAATGTTGATCGTCCTCCCGTACTCCTCCGAATTGGTCCTCAATTCGCCTACAGAATCGGACCTTATCGAGCGTACCGATTCCGGTCAGGCTAAGTGGCATGACAACGACAGCGGCCCGCTTCGACGGCCGGCTCCTCACGCCTGGCGACGCCGGCTACGACACCGCCCGTACCGTCTGGAACGCCATGATCGACCGGCGTCCACGCATGATCGTCCGCGCGGCGGGCGTCGCCGACGTGGTCGCCGCCGTGCGGCTGGCCCGCGAACTGGACCTCGAGATCGGCGTGCGCTGCGGTGGCCACAACGCCGCCGGCTTCGCCGTACCTGACGGTGGTCTCATGATCGACCTGACGCCCATGGGCGGCGTGCGGGTCGACCCGGCCCGTCGCCGGGCCTGGGTGCAGGGCGGCGCGCTGCTCGGCGCGCTGGACCGGGCGTCCCAGGCGTACGGCATGGCCACCACCGCCGGCAACGTCTCACACACCGGCGTCGGCGGGCTCACGCTCGGCGGCGGCATGGGCTGGCTGGCCCGCCAGTACGGCCTGGCCTGCGACAACGTCGTCTCCTACACGATGGTCACCGCCGAGGGGGACGTGGTGACCGCGAGCCGCATCGAGAACCCCGACCTGTTCTGGGGCCTGCGCGGCGGTGGTGGCAACTTCGGCATCGTCACCGAGTTCGAGTTCCAGTTGCATCACATCGGCACGCGGACGCTGGTCGCCGAGTTCGACTTCCGCGCCGAGGACGCCGTCCCGATCATCGAGGGCTGGCGCGACTTGAACGCCGTCGCGCCCCGGCAGGCGACGTTCACCGCCAGTGTCGCCAGCAGTCCCGCCGGCCCGATCGCCACGCTGGGGTTCGTGTGGGTCGGCGACCCGGCCGAGGGCCGCCGGCTGCTCCCCGCGATGCGGGCGCTCGGGCGCCCCGTCGCCTCCCGCGTCACCACTCCGTCGTACCTCGAACTTCAGCAACGTGACGACTCCACCGGCGGTCACGCCTACCGCCGCTATTCCACGGGGCACTACCTGCGGAACTTTCCCACCGCGGCGATCGAGGCGTTCCTGCTGCGCGGCGGCGCGGACCTGAGCGCGAGCCTGGACCTGCCGAGCGTCGGCCTGCAGGCACACGGCGGCGCGATCGCCGATGTTCCGGAAGCAGACGCGGCGTTCAGTCACCGCGGCACGATGTTCGAGTTCGGTGCCGGCTCTCGCTGGACCGACCCGGCCGAGGACGACGCCAGGATGAATGCCACCCGCGCCGCCGGTGCCTCGCTCGAGCCGTACGCGAGTGGGGTGTACGTCAACTCGTTGACGGCCGACGAGCTGGCCGATGGGCAGCGCGGCGTACGGCGGGCGTATTCGGCCGCGAAGCTGGCCCGGCTGACGGCGGTGAAGACCGCGTACGACCCGGCCAACGTGTTCCATCTGAACCAGAACATCCGCCCGGCATGCTGATGCGCATGTCCTGGATGTGCCCCGGCGGAGCGCCTGCGCGGGATCAGGGTCCCCGTACGTCCCGGATGGCCCTCGCCAGCAGCGCGACCCCCTCGGCGATGGCGGCCTCTCCGAGAGTGGCGTAGCCAAAGATGAGGCCGCCCGGTCCGGTGTCGGCGATCCGGTATGGGCCGACGCCGTGGATGGCGAGCCCGTGCCGGGCGGCGGCCGTCACCACCGCCGCCTCGTCGAGGTCGGGCGGGAGCCAGGCGACCACATGCTGCCCGGCGGCGATTCCCGCCGGTTCCAGATCGGGCAGGTGGGTGCGCAGGGCGCCCAGCAGTGCGTCGCGGCGGCGGCGGTACAGCGGACGCATCCGGCGCAGGTGGCGGTCGAACTCGCCGCGTGCGAGGAAGTCGGCGAACGTCAACTGGTCGATGACCGGCGAACCGCGGTCGGCGAGAACCTTTGCCGCGGCGACGTCAGCGACCAGATGGGGAGGCACTACCAGCCAGCCGAGCCGCAACCCCGGCGCGAGCGTCTTGCTGGCCGTACCGCAGTAGACGACACGATCGGGAGCCAGGCCCTGCATGGCGCCCACCGGCGACCGGTCGTAGCGGTACTCCGCGTCGTAATCGTCCTCAATCACGATCGCGCCGCGGCGTTTCGCCCAGCGGATCACCTCGACCCGCGCCGCGGCCGACAGGACTCCCCCGGTGGGCCACTGGTGCGATGGCGTGAGCACAACCGCGTCGGCGTCGGCCCGTTGGAGCGCATCGACCTGAACGCCGTCCGGCCCCACCGGGATGCCGACCACGTCCAGACCGGCGGCGCCGGCCAGGACTCGGGCATCGTCGTTGGACGACGGGTCTTCCAGGGCGATCCGCCTGGCACCGTGCTGGACGAGCACCTGGATCAACAGCGAGATGCCCTGCCCATAGCCGTTGCAGATCACCACGTTGCCGGGGAGGGCAGATGTGCCGCGCACCCGGTTGAGGTAGTCGCACAGGGTCTCGTGCAGTTCCGGTACGCCACGCCCGTCGAGGTAGGCGAACCGGTCGTTGGGCGTGGTGGTGAGCACGGTTCGGACCGAGCGCAGCCATGCGGCCCTCGGGAATTGTGAAACGTCGGTGCGCCCGTACCCGAAGTCGACGGTGAAGCCGGCACTGCGCGCGGTCGGCTGCGCCGTCGAAGCCGCGGAGCCCGCGTCGGCCGGCGGCATCGACGCGGCGACCTGGGTGTAACCGCCCGATCGGCTGACGAGGTAGCCCTCGGCGACGAGCTGCTGATAGGCCTCCACCACGACCCCACGGGAAACCCCGAGGCCTGTCGCGAGGGTGCGGGTGGGTGGTAGCGACGCGCCCGCTCGCAGCAGGCCGGCCCGGATGCCTGCGCGGATGGACGTCTCGATCTGCCGGTGCAGCGGCACCCCGGCGTCGCGGTCCAGCTTGATGAGCAGGTCCTCGGCCGGCGCGGAATTGGTTCTCGACCGCCCCACAGGACCGGACCTTACTGGCGTGTACCAATTCCTGCCAGGCCGAGTGACCGGAGACCGAGCTCCCCGCCGAGGTGCCCGGCCCGGCCAAGCTGCGCTGGGCCGATGAGAGCACGCTAAGCGTGCCGGTGCTGACCGCCACAGTCGCCTACGCCGGGCTCAGCAAGCCCAAGTCCATCGTCGACGAGAAGTGCCCGGCCGAGGGCTGCCGGCCACTGCGCGTGATCGCAGTGGCGCGGGGCGAGGCCACGATGCCCAGCAGCCGGGGGGACGTGCAGGTACCGGCGGGTGGCGGTGGACCCGGCCGTGATGGGCGGACCGCCCCGGCCCCTGGACGACGGGATCCAAGAGGTGCACACCTACGAGGTGCGCACGCCGACTGAGCTCCAGTTGAGTTACATGCATGGCACTTGCGACACGACGTACGGCTCGCGTGTCCGCGAGACGCCCGAGGCAGTGGTCGTGGACGTCGACGTCCGGCGCGACGACAACGCGGAGGTCTGCACCGATATGGGGAAGACGGACCGGATCTGCGTCACGCTACGCGAGCGCTTGGGCCGCCGGGTGGTGCTGGACTCCAGCAGCGGGGTGCCCCTGTTGCCGCAGAGCGACGTTCGCCTGGTCGAGTTCCAGAAATATGACCCGCGCCGCTCCTAGCTGAGCGACCAGCCGGGCCGTGCCGTCGGCGTCGCGCGCCTGGATCCTTCCGAGAACCTCCGCTCCCATACCTGGGCGTCCGCGAGCGCGGTGACGGCGCGGCCGAGCCTGACCACGTCCGCCGCGACGAGCACGGAGAGGAATCCTCCGGAGCGGCTCAAGACGTGGGCAGACTGGGAGGAGCTGTCAGCGGCGGCTCACTGACTGCTTGGCCTCCTGACTGTTCGACCCGGACGCCCCTCGGCGTCCGGGAGGCGGTCAGCCACAGGCCGGTGAATACGGCGCAGGCCAGCGTCACGGCACCCGCCGCGAGGAAGGCGCTGTTGAGGCCGGATTCGAAGGAGGCGCCGCCGGACTCCCGCGTATGGACGATCGCCCCGAGCACCGCCACGCCGAGCACCGCGCCGATCTGCCGGGTGGTGCTGCTGACGCCCGAGGCGAGGCCGCCCTCCTGCGGGCTGACCGCCTGGATGGCGGCCCCGGTCAGCGGCGACATGGTGAGAGCGAACCCGATACCGACGACCGCCAGCCGCCACCACACGTTCCCGTAGCCGGTATCGGCCTGGACGAAGCCCAGCGCCAGCAGCCCCAGCCCGGCCAGGGCCAGGCCGATGCTGACGACGACGCGGAAGCCGTACCTGGCCGCGAACCGGCCCGCGTACGGGCTGACGATCACCATGGCCAGCGAGGTGGGCAGGGTCCGCAGGCCGGCGACCAGGATCGAAGTGCCCTGGACGTAGACGAAGAACTGGGAGAAGAAGAACGACGACCCCATCAGCGCGAACCCGACCACGACCATCGCCGTGTTGGACGCCGTGAACAGCCGCTGACGAAACAACCGCAGCGGCAGCATCGGCGTCGGCACACGACCCTCGACCACGACGAACGCGGCCAGGAACACCAGCCCGGTGGCGAAGCTGCCCAGGATCACCGGCGAGGTCCAGCCTCGGGAACCGCCCTCGATCAGGCCGTAGGTCACGGCGCCCACGCCCGCGACGGACAGGACCGTGCCGGGGACGTCGATCGGCGGTGCGCTAGGGTTGCGGGACTCCCCCAGCACACGCAGCCCGGCCAGCAGCAGGACCGCCCCGATGGGCACGTTGACCAGGAAGATGGCGGGCCAGCCGAAGGACTCCGCCAGGATCCCGCCCGCCAGCGGTCCGGCGGCCAGGCCGATGCCACTGAACCCGGCCCACAACCCGATCGCTTTGACGCGCTCCCTCGGGGCGGGATACGCGGCGGCGAGCAGCGCCAGTGAGGCGGGGCTCAGCGCCGCGGCCCCGACGCCCTGCAGCACCCGCCCGGCGATCAGCCAGCCGATCGAGGGCGCGAGCGAACACACCACCGACGCGGCCGTGAACACCACCACCCCGGCCAGGAACACCCGCCTGCGGCCGAACCGGTCGGCGAAGACGCCGCCCGACAGCAGCAGCATGGCCACCAGCAGCACGTAGGCGTCGACGATCCACTGCAGGCCGGTCAGCCCGGTGTGAAGCCGCTCCTGCATGTCGGGCAGGGCGGCGCCGACGATCGTGTTGTCGAGCAGCACCATGAACTGACCTGCGCAGGTCAGGGTGAGCAACCCTTTCACGTACATCCTTCCTAAAAGCAGTTGAAGACTGCGTTTAGGGAGACTCTAACGCAAGTCTGGACTGCGTTAAGGTGAGGGTATGGAGGAGCAGGAGCGGGGCAGGCGGCCCGGCGGGCGCAGCGCCCGGGTCCGCGCGGCAGTGCACCAGGCCGTTACCGACCTGGTCAGCGAGCGCGGCTACGGAAACTTCACCGTCGGCGACATCGCGGCCCGCGCGGGCGTGGCCGACACCAGCGTCTACCGCCGGTGGGGCAACCTCCAAGCCCTGCTCGGCGATGTGCTGCTGACCCGGCTCAACGCGCAGGCGCCGATGCCCGACACCGGCAGCCTGGCCGGCGACCTGCGCACCTACGCCGCCATCGTGGCCCGCGAGGTCACCGGACCCGACGGCCTGGCGTTGGTGCGGCTGACCATCGCGCTGTCCGGCGAGGGCCAGCAGGGCCTTCAGGCGCGCGACGAGCTCCTGGCCGACCGCACCAGGCAGTTGCAGGCCATGCTCGACCGCGCCCGCGACCGCGGCGAGGACCCGCCCGACGCACTGGAAGTGCTGGACCATCTCCTGGCGCCGATCTACATGCGCGTCCTGTTCGGCGCGGGCCCGCTCACCCCTGACTATCTCGACGGGTTGGTCGACCGGTTGCTCGCCTGATCCAGTCCGGCGCGCTGTGGATCACCGCCGACCCCGCCGACGTCACCAAGGTGCTGAACACGATCTGCTCCCCGCGGCCGCGCAAGGACGTGCCCCTGGACCGGCTGCGTGACCCGGTGCTGTTCGGGACGATCTACCGGTGCGGGACACGCGCCGCCGAAGCCTGTGTCCTGAACGTCGAGGACTTCGACCTGCGCACCGACGACGAGCACGTCCGCAGCCACGGCAAGGGCGGTACTGTCCGCACCGTCCTGCTGGATGACCGCGACTACGTCGCCCTCCTCAAGCTCTACCTGAACCGCGCCGGGTACCGGTTATGCAAGCCGCACCGGCGTTGCACACCCCGTGACCCGCAGCTCCTGCACCGGCCAGTCGCCGCGGGATGGCGCTGGGCGGCGGTCGCCGCCGTCGCCGCGGTTGCGCTCCCGCTGCTGATCGTCGTGCTCGTCTTCGCCCAGCCCTCGGTCCCGGCCGGCAGCGCTGGGGGCGCGACGCCGAGCCAGCGGGCGCTCGCGGACATTCCCCGTCGTACGGCTCGACCGCGCCTGTCACGCCGACGTTGCCCGCCGGATCGGAAATCACATCGGTCCCTGAGCGTAAGCGCCGCTCATCGGCACACCCGCGATGCGCAGACCCCGGCGGTCTTCTGCCGCAGCACGGTTACTTCCGCGGCGCGAGGCCCTCGCCATTTCCACTGAAGATGTTTCCGGGCATCTCATCGGGCGGAAAGGCGCGGTCGAACGGGACGGCGCAAGGGCGGCTGTTCGTCGCCCTTGCTTTCGCTCCGGAGCTCCTTGTACATGTCCCTGCACTGCTTGGTGTCCATGTCGTCGGCAGCGCACAGCTGCACGTCCAGGTCGAGATCGACGGTGCGCTGCGGCCCGCGGAGGTGTAGGTGACGCGAACGCCTTCGGCCCGTGCTGTGCGGTCGCCGGTCTTCCCGTACTGCAGGCCGAGTTCCGTGAGGAGTCCGTCGTGGTCCATGTTGCTGCAGGGCGTGGTCACGGCGGGACTGCGCGCCGGGAATTCGAGCTCGGTCAGAGGCTGCTCGGCGTTGCCGAGCATGGCACGTGTACGGCTCTGCAGCCGGGAGGAGAACGCCTGCAGGACGATGCCGCCACTCGGCCTGATCAGGTCGACCTTGTCGATGGTGACCGAACCCGGCCGATCAAGGCACATCACCCACCCTCCCAGGGAGTAGGGCCGACGGGCCACGGTGTCGGGCAGGACGATACCGATTGAGGCGGTCTCGCCCATTTTGGGGTCTTCGTCGAGGAGTAGCCGCGGGCCCTCACCCACACAGCCGGCTGTCATGACCACGATGACGCCGGCCGGCAGGATCCGGCGGATGAGGGCACGCATGGCGGAACTCCTTACCCCCGATCGACTGGTCTCAGTACTTGTGCGCTTCGGCGATACACAGGCCGAGCCTCGGCCTCGCCGAGCAGGCCGTGGAGCGGGCTCTCGCGCTCGGCGAGGCGGCGGCAACTACGCCGATTCCTACCTGCGGGCGGCCCTGGCCCTGGCGCGTCAGGACCTGCGGCAGGACTACCAGGTGCGTGTCCTGCCGGCCCTGGCCGACAGCCGGCAGGGCCAGCGCCGTTACAACGAGGCGGCCGACTGTCTCCACCGAGCCGTCGCCGTCAGCCGGCGAATGCGGGCACCCCGCTGGGATGCGCGGGTGGTCCGGGCGCTGCGTGACCTTCGCGTCGGCTCCGGAGGCGGGCGATGACGACGCCGCAGGGGGAGTTTGACCTCGACGCGCACGCCCGGGACGTCGATGCCCGGAAGTCAGTGCTCGGCGAGGAACCCTCGTCGGCGGGCGGCCTCAGCTCACCGAGAGGGAGTAGCCGTTGGTGCGGAAGTCCATGCCGCCGCTCGACGAGGTGATCTCATAGCCGAACTGGACGTCGCCCAGCGTCACGTCGCCGAACCACTTGTTCGTCCTGAGCCAGTTCAGGACCGCCTTGACATCCACGCTGCCGGAGGTGGCGTTGCCCTGCCGTACGAACGAGAACACCTGGTTGGAGCCGTTGGAGCCGCGGTACACGTCCCAGCTGTGGCCGCCGACCGACACGCTCGTCTGCCGGGAGCCGAGCGGCCCGACCGGGCCGTACTTGTTCATCCAGAGCATGATCTCGTAGGTGTGGCCGTCGCACCAGATGTCGTACGCCGTCGTGTACGCGCCACCGCTCGGCACGGTGACGTTGAAGCCGCTGGTCACCGAACCCAGCGTGCTGAGGCGCCGGTTCACGTTCCGGCTGACGTTCGGATAGGACTTCACGCCGCCGGTGTTGGGGTGGTTCGCCCACACACCCCAGTTGCTGTAGGAGTTGGCCCAGATCGTCTGGGGACCGGCGCCGCCGCCCCAGATGTTGTTGTAGAGCGTGTAGCCGCCGTTGGTCCAGGTGCCCCACTGGTCCGACGAGGACCACACGGCCGCCTGGGCCGGATCGGCGAGCAGCCCGACGACCACCGTGAGCGTCGTTGCCGAGACGAGCAGACGCAGCGTCCTGAGCATGGTCTTCCTCTCCGCCGTAGGTCCCTTCCGGCGCCGCCCGTCGCGGGCGCGCGTCGAACCCCAGCGTCGAAGCGCTTCGACGCCATTTCGACGATCCGAAACCTTCTCGCCGCCGGGATTGGGGTCACGGTAGGACCGCGCGCACATCGAGGAAACCCCGGCGGGAAAACTTCTCCGACTCCCCTGGTCAAGCCCGCCTCGGCCCGAGGCGCGCGTGAAACTTCCACGCTCAGGACGCCCGGGTGTCACCGGAGCCCGTGCGCCTTCGCCCAGCCCGCGACGGCCGCGGCGATCAACTCCGGGTGGTCCTCCGGGGTGTGGTGCCCCGCGACCTCGTCGAACCGCCGGATCTCGAGGCCGGCCATGGAGGCCGCACACCAGTCGATCATGTCCTGGTGCACCATCGTGCCGGGTCCGGGCGCGAAGGCCAGCAGGAGCTTCGGCACCTCCGGGCTGGCGGCCAGCCACGTGTCGTACGCCTCCACGCGGGCCACCACGTCGGCGGGCTCACCGCCCAGCGGCATCGAGCGCGCCCACCGCAGCAGCGGCAGGCGGCTCTCCCGCGTCGGGTACGGCTTGCGGTAGACGGCCAGGTCGCTCTGGTCCATGGGGGCGGCGACGGTGCCCGGCAGTCCTTGTTCGATGAATGCGTCGTCGTCCAGGATCATCTTCTCCCCGACGCCCTCGGTCTTGATCGCCGCGAACAGTTCCCGGCCGCCTTCGGGGAACTCCTCCCAGGTCATCGGCTTGACGATGGTCTCGGTGAAGGCGATTCCGCGTACGCGGCCGGGATGACGGGAGGCCCAGTCGAAGGCCAGCGCGCCGCCCCAGTCGTGGCCGACGAGGACCACGTCGTGAAGGCCGAGGGCGTCGAACCAGGCGTCCAGATAGCGGGCGTGATCCGCGAAGGTGTACGCGATGTCGGGCTTGCCGGAATCACCCATGCCGATCAGGTCGGGGGCCAGCCGGCGGCCCTCGCCGATCGCGGGGATGACGTGCCGCCACAGGTGGGATGAGGTGGGGTTGCCGTGCAGGAAGACCATCGGCGTGCCGGAGCCGGTGTCGCGGTAGTGGATGGTGGAGCCGAGAACGTGCGCAACGGGCACGACGAATCCTTTCAGATCTCGAGCTTGTGGATCGGGTGGAACGGCGCGTGCCGGGCGGAGGGTGGTCAGGCAGCCACGGACGGCTCGGCCGGGAACGCCTCGATCGGGCTCATCGGAAGGCGGCGACGTTGCGACCCGCCCAGTCGGCGAAGGACCGGGGCGCACGGCCGAGGACGCGCTCGACGTCCGGGCTGACCTGCCGCTCGGCGTCCGTCGGCTCCCCCAGGATGGCGAGCGTCCCCTCCACCACCTGCTCGGGCATGAACTGCAGCATCTGCGCCCGGGCCTCCTCCCGGGTCTGCTCGGCGAACCGCACCGGCCTGCCCAGCGCGGCACCGATCGCCGCCGCCCGTTCCCGCGGCGTGGTTGGCGCGGGACCGGTCAGCTCGTAGACGCGGCCTGCGTGCCCGTCCTCCCGCAGGACGGTCACGGCGACCTCGGCGATGTCGGCCGGGTCGATGGTCGGCAGGCCGATGTCGCCGAACGGGGCGGCGGCCGTACGCCCGCCGCGGATGGACTCCGCCCAGGCGTAGGCGTTGGAGTGGAAGCCGCCGGGACGCAGGATCGTCCACTCCAGGCCGGACCGGCGCACCGCGTCCTCGAACGCGGCGGGGTGGCGGTAGAACTCCGGCCTGGTCCCCGCCCCCTGCGAGGACAGCAGGACGACCCGCCGGACCCCGCCGGCCCGGGCGGCGCCGAGGATCGCCTGCGGGTCCTGACCGGCCACCAGCAGGAACAGCGCGTCCGCACCGTCGAAGGCGTCCTTCAACCCGGCCGGGTCGTCCAGGTCTGCTCGCACATGCCGTACGCCCTGAGGCACTTCGGCGGTCCGCCGGGAGACGGCGGTCACCCGCTCACCCGCGGCGGCGAGCAGCGCGACCACCTGGCCTCCGACGTTTCCGGTGGCACCCGTCACCACGATCATGATTGCACCCTTTAAGTTAGTTGACTGACTCAATAGAACCGTAGCGGCCCTCGATACCACTTGTCCAGCTCTAGTCAGTTGACGGACTCAGAAGGGCGGAAGGGTTCCGACACGTGACAGTCCGCACTCACGTGCGGCGATGCCGCGGCCGCGTGCCCCGACATTGTCCCGGCGCCACCTGAGTGCGGCGGCCACGAACGAGGCGACCAGCGGCCGGCGGTCCCGCTCGATCCAGGCGAGCACCAGGCGGCTGGGCGGCGCGTCGGCCACCGGGACGCAGACCAGGTCGGCCGGGGCCGGTTCGACCAGTGAGCGGGGCAGCACCCCGATCATCCGGCCCACCGTGATCATCTGGAGCATCTGGACCACGTCGGCGACCTCGGGACCGGTGCCATCGCCTCCGGGTAGTCCTTTCCAGCGTGGCAGCGTCTCACCCTCCAGATCGGACATGCGCACCGAAGTATGCCCGGCCAGCCGGTGTCCGGCCGGGACGATGACCACGCGGTCCTCGGTGTGCAGCGTCTCGTGGGCCAGGCCGTCGAGGTCGTCGAACGGCGCGTAGAGCAGGCCGACGTCGGCCCGGCCGTCGCGCAGGAAGTCGGCGCGATCGGCCGGGCCGCTGAACAGGATGTCCACCTGGCGGGCGTCGGGCTGGTGCGCGTATTCGGCCAGGAGCCCGGAGAGCAGGCCGGCGTCGCCGCCGGGTTTGAGCACGAGCCGCAGGTGGTCCTGAGTGTCGCCGGCACGCTGGGCGTACCGGATGGCGGCGCCGACCGCGTTGAGCGCGTGCCGGCCGTGTTCCTGCAACGCCTTCCCGGCCGGGGTGAGCTCGACGTGTCGGCTGGAGCGGATGAAGAGCGGGACACCGAGCCGGGTCTCGATCCGTCGGATGGCCTTCGACAGCGCCGGCTGGGCGATCGAGAGCCGGACGGCGGCCCGGCCGAAGTGCAGCTCGTCGGCGAGTGCGATGAAGTACTCGAGCTCGCGGGTCTCCAGTTCGACCATGCCTACAGGTTATCGCCGAATGGCGAACCGGTCTTGGACGCAGGCGACGTGCGGAGCCCAGAATGCCTGCATGATCTACCACACGATGATTGTCTCTTTCGACCAGCCGCTGCCCGACGCCGAGCTCGACCAGTACCTCGCGGATATCGAACAAGTCATGCTCGGCTCCGGTTTCGTGCAGTCGGTCGCGACCCGGCGCCACATTCCCGTCCCCGGCGAGGAGGACATTCCGGCCCTGATCGCGACCGCGATCGTGCGGGTGGCCGTCGCCGATATCGACGCCCTCGCGAAGGCGTTCACCGCGCCGGGCGTGCACGAGGTCATCGACCGCTGGCAGTCCCGGCACCCCTACAAGGTCGCCTGGGCGAACCACGAGACTCTGGCATAAGCGGCACTTCCCAAAAGGCGGGCCTGGTCACCGGGGCCGGCAGCGGGATCGGCCGTCCGAACGGCGCGGTCACAGGCCCGTACGTCGACCGCAACGGGACGGCGACGACCTCGGGAGGCGGCAGGCAGATCCTGGCCGGGCACGGGAGCATCCCCGGCCCGGCCACCAGGCCGTCCTCGCTTACAACGACGGCGGCATCCTCTTCTACCGCTGGTACGCCGACCCTGCCCCGGCCGCCCGGGGTGGCGTCCTCGCCGCCCCCTGGGGCGATTCCTGCGGCATGAACACTTGACGACTCGGATGTTATCGATAACTCTTCTCTCCATCACCTGAGCCCTCCGGATACCCCGGTGGCATGTGGAGAACGAATGTGACCGATAACATCACCTACGTCCAACCCGTACGGGGCCACCGCCGGGTGGAGCGCCGCCTAGCGGCGCGGGCCCGCACCGTCGCCGAGGCGTACGCCCTGCTCGCGCCGAGCCTCGCCGGCTTCCTGCTCTTCCTCGTGGCGCCCATCTTCGGCGTCGCGGCGCTGAGCCTGTTCGACTGGAACCTGATGGGCGCGCCCTCGTTCGTCGGACTGGCCAACTACCGCGAGCTCGCCGCCGACCCCGAGGTCTGGCGGGCCGTGCTCAACACGATCTACTACGTGGTGCTCAACATCCCGGCGCAGACGGTGCTGGCGCTGCTGCTGGCGCTGGCGCTGAACCGGCGGATGCGCGGCGGCAAGGTGCTCCGGGTGGTCTTCGTGCTGCCCTGGATGGCCATGCCGGTGGCGCTCGGCATCATCTGGTCCTGGGTGTTCGACCCGCGATACGGCGCGGTCAACCAGCTGCTGGGCATGGTGGGGATCGACGGCCCGAACTGGCTCACCGACCCCGCGTGGGCCATGCCGGTGATCGCCTCGGTGAACGTCTGGCAGTACACGGGCTACACGATGCTGATCCTGCTGGCCGGGCTGCAGGCGATTCCGCACACGCTGTACGAGGCCGCGGCGATCGACGGCACCACGCCGGTGCAGCGGTTCTTCATGATCACCCTGCCGCTGCTGCGGCCGTCGCTGTTCTTCGTGCTGGTGACGAACACGATCGGGTCGTTCCAGATCTTCGACACGGTCTTCGTGATGACCCAGGGCGGTCCGGGTGGCGCCACCGACGTGCTGAACTTCCACATCTACCAGCAGGGGTTCCAGCTCTTCCGGTCCGGCTACGCCTCGGCGCTGGCGATGGTGCTGTTCGCGCTGATCCTGCTGGTCACCGCGGCGCAGTTCCTCTACTTCCGCAAGCGCACCGTCTACGACTTCTCCTGACGACCCCGATGAGAAGGACCCCGATGAGAAGGATCGGCCTGTATCTCGCGCTCTTCGCGGGCGCCGTGGTCTCGGTCGCGCCATACCTGATGACGTTGAACTCGGCGTTCAAGGAACCCGCGCAGGTGCTCACCACCCGCGCCTGGGAGCCCGCCTTCCCCGTCACGCTCGCCAACTTCGCCCAGGTCTGGTCGGAGTACGACATGGCCGGCTTCCTGCTGCACTCGCTGGTCTACGCCGGGGTCGTTACCGCCGGGCAGGTCGTCTTCAGCACGATGGCCGCCTACGCCTTCGGCAGGATGTCGTTCCCCGGCCGCGACGTGCTGTTCTGGGGCTACCTCGCGACGATGATGGTGCCACAGATCGTCACCCTGGTCCCGCTCTTCCTGATCATGCGGGAGTTCGGGCTGATCGACACCTATCTCGGGCTGATCCTGCCCACCGCGTTCGGCACGCCGTACGGGATCTTCCTGGTGCGGCAGTACTTCCGCACGATCCCGAAGGACCTGGAGTCGGCCGCGCGCATCGACGGCGCGGGCACGCTGACCGTGCTCGTCCGGGTGCTGCTCCCGCTGAGCCGCCCGATCCTGGCCACCCTCGCGACCATCACGTTCATCACGACCTGGAACACGCTGCTGTGGCCGCTGATCGTCACCAACGGCGACGCGACCCGGGTGGTCACGCTCGGCATCTCGCCCTGAAGGGCCAGTACTCCTCCCAGTACCACCTGATCCTGGCGGCCGCCGCCCTCGCGCTGCTGCCGCTCATCGTGATCTTCCTGCTGTTCCAGCGGCACATCGTCCGTTCGATCGCCCTCACCGGGCTGAAGTAACCACCCCCCGTAGAGAGAAGGGCATACATCTATGTCCAGAAAAATCGCCTTATCTGCTGTCGCGGTGGCGGCCCTGCTGTCCCTCGCCGCGTGCGGCGGCGGAGGAGCCGACGACTCGGACTCGACCGGCGGCGCCGTCACCCTCCGGTACGCCATGTGGGACGAGGTGCAGAAGCCGCCGATCGAGCAGTCGATCCGGGAGTTCGAGAAGGCCCACCCCGGCATCAAGGTGCAGATCGAGCTGAACAACTGGAACGACTACTGGAGCAAGCTGCAGACCCAGCTCGCCGGCCGCTCGGCCCCCGACGTCTTCTGGGACCACGTCTCCTACTTCCCGAAGTTCAGCAAGGAGGGAGTGCTCACCGACCTGGCGCCGCTCATCGCCCAGGACAAGGTGGACACCTCGATCTACGACCCCAAGCTCGCCGAGGGCTGGAAGGTGGACGGCAAGGTCTACGGCCTGCCCAAGGACTGGGACACCATCGGGCTCTTCTACAGCACCAAGGCCCTGAAGGACGCCGGGCTCACCCCCGCCGACCTCGACGGCCTCACCTGGAACCCCGCCGACGGCGGCACCTTCGTCAAAACCCTGCAGAAGCTGACGGTCGACGAGAACGGCAAGCGCGCCGGCGAGCCGGGCTTCGACCCCAAGAAAATCAAGCAGTACGGCCTGGCCATGCAGGCGCCCACCGGCCAGCAGGACTGGTGGAACTTCGCCCTGCAGAACGGCTGCAAGCTCCAGGACAAGCCGTGGGGCCGGTGGACCATCGACCAGCCGGCCTGCGTGCAGGCCATCCAGTTCGTCCAGGACCTGCGGCTGAAGTATCACGTCGCGGTGCCCGCCACGGTCACCAACCCGCCCAACGGCCCGTCTCTCGACCAGGTCGTCGGGCGCGGGGAGGCGGCCACGGCGATGGACGGAAGCTGGATGCTGCGCGCCTTCGACACCGCGCTGCCGAACGGGGGCTTCGGCGTCGCCGACCTCCCCGCGGGCCCGGTCGGCAAGGGCAGCGTCTACAACGGCCTGACCGAGGCCGTCTACGCCGGCACCAAGCATCCGAAGGAAGCATGGGAGCTGCTCAAGTGGCTGATCTCCGAACGCCATCAGAAGGCCGTCGCCCAGGCGGGCGCCGTCTGGCCGGGGATCACCTCGCTCAACGACGTCTTCGCCGACGCGTGGAAGGCCAAGGGCGTCGACGTCACCGGCTTCAAGAAGGCCGCCGAGGGCACCACGATGGGCTACCCGCTGACCGAGGCGGCCGACGTCTACAACGTGAAGGCGCTCGACATCTTCAACCAGGTCTGGCTGGGTCAGCTGTCGCCGCAGGACGCCGCCCAGAAGATCACCACCGAGGCCAACGCCGCCATCAAGTAAGGTCAGACTCATGGAAGTTACCGGTCACATGCCTGCCCAGGACGCTCCCCGCGCACGGTCGGCGAGCATCTGGGACGTCGCCCGGGTGGCCGGTGTCTCCCAGCAGACCGTCAGCCGCGTCATCAACGGCAAGGCCCGGGTCAGCGAGGCGACCCGGGCCAGGGTCCTCCAGGTCATCGCCGAGCTCGGCTACCGGCCCAACCGGCTGGCCCAGGCGCTGGCCGGAGGGCCCGTCCGCTCGGTCACCGTCCTCACCTCCGACACCGCCCTGTACGGCGCCGCAGCCACGCTGCGCGGCATGGAGGAGGCGGCCAGGACGGCCGGGTTCTCCGTGGGCATCAGCGTGCTGGAGCGGACCTCCGGCCAGGCGGACATCGCCCTGCGGCTGAACCGGCCCGGGGAGGCGGTCATGGTGATCGCCTTCGACGACGCGGGCGTGCGCGCGCTGCGGGCGCTGCCCGCGGACGTCCCGGTCGCGGCCGCCGTCGAGCGACGCCCGACGACGGGCCGGACGACCCCTGGCAGGTCTGGCTGGACGACCGGGCGGCGGCCGCGCACGCGACCCGCTACCTGCTGGGCCTGGGGCATCGCACCGTCCACTACGTCGCCATCCCCTCCTCCACCAGCGCGCTGCCGCAGCGCACCCAGGGCTGGCAGGACGCGCTGCGTGCCGCCGGCCGCCCGGTGCCCGAGCCGCTGCCCGGCGGCTGGAGCCCTCGATCCGGCTACCTCGCCGTACGCTCCCTGCTCGCGGACCGCTCGGTCACCGCGGTCCTGTGCGGCAACGACGACCTGGCGCTGGGCGTCATGCGGGCCGCCCGCGAGGCCGGGCGGGACATCCCCGGCGACCTCAGCGTGGTCGGCTTCGACGACTCCCCGCCCTCCGCCTACCTCAACCCCTCGCTCACCACCGTGCGGCTCGACTTCGAGGGCCTCGGCCGGGCCTGCTTCGGCCTGCTGCACCGCAGGCTGGATCCGCAGAACGCCCCCGCCGTCCCGGCCTGGAGCGAGCCCGAACTCATCGTGCGGGAGAGCAGCGGCCCCGCTCCCGCCTGACCTCCCGCGTCTCCACGGCCCTCCGCCGCGCCATGCGGCGGAGGGGTCCGGCATGCCATGCCGCCTTCTCCTTCGCCGTCGAAAGGCTGAGATGATCCACCACGACTCCGAACACCGCCTGTGGGTGCTGTCCGGGCCGTCCTCCTCCTACGTACTGCACCTCGACGAGGCCGACCGGCCGCGCGTCCTGCACTGGGGACCCCGGCTCACCCCCGAGCAGGCGGCCTCGCTGCTGCTCCGGCTGCCGCGGCCCGGCTTCCGGCCGGTCGAGGACCCGCTGGAGGGCTCCTTCGACCTGGTCGCGACCGGGGGCCTGTGCTACGCACAGGCCGGCCTGCAGGTGCGCTTCGCCGACGGCACCCGCGACCTGGAGCTCGTCTTCACCGGGCAACGCCGCACCGATCGGGAGCTGGTGCTGGCGTACGCCGACCGTCACTACCCGCTTGCTGTGGAGTGCCACTACCGCCTGTACGGCGACGTGATCGAGCGCCACCTGGTCCTGCGCAACGAGGGTGAGCCCGTCACCGTCGTACGGGCGGACTCCGCCACCTGGGTCCTCCCCCGTCTGGACGGCTACCGGCTCAGCTCCGTACGCGGCCAGTGGGGCGCCGAGACCCGGCTGCACCGCGCCGAGCTGCCGTACGGCGAGACCGTACTGACCAGCCGCAGGGGTGTGACCAGCCACCAGGCCAACCCCTGGGCGATGGTCGACGACGGCACGGCGGGCGAGGAGCACGGCGCGGTCTACTCCTGCGCGCTGGCCTGGAGCGGGAGCTGGCGGCTCACCGCGCAGCGGCTGCCCACGGAGTGCGTGACGCTGTCGGCCGGGGCCGGGCACGACCCCGTGACCTGGGAGCTGGGCACCGGCGAGGAGCTGGTCACGCCGGTGTGCGCGGGCCTGTACACCGAAGGCGGCTTCGGCGCCGCCAGCCGCGCCTGGCACGACCACCAGCTACGGCACGTGCTGCCGCACCCCGGCGAGATCCGGCCCGTGCTCTACAACTCCTGGGAGGCCACGGGCTTCGACGTCTCCCTCGACGGGCAGATCCGGCTGGCGGAGTCGGCCGCCCGGATGGGCGTGGAGCTGTTCGTGGTGGACGACGGCTGGTTCGGCGCCCGCACGCACGACGCCGCCGGGCTGGGCGACTGGTATCCCAACCCGCACCGGTTCCCCGACGGGCTCGGGCCGCTGATCGACCGGGTGCACGAGCTGGGCATGCGGTTCGGGCTGTGGGTGGAGCCGGAGATGGTCAACCCCGACAGCGACCTCTACCGCGCCCACCCGGACTGGGTGATCCACCGGCCGCATCGGACGCGCACCGAGCACCGCAACCAGCTCGTGCTCGACCTGTCCCGGCCCGAGGTCGGGGACTGGCTCTACCGGACGCTGGACGAGTTGCTGTCCAAGAACGCCATCGACTTCCTGAAGTGGGACATGAACCGGCCCTTCACCGAGGCCGGCCCGGACGATCGGCTGTGGCTGGGCCACGTCCACACCCTGTACGACGTGCTCGACCGCCTCCGCGCCGCCCACCCCCACGTGCGGATCGAGTCGTGCAGCAGCGGCGGCGGCCGGGTGGACCTCGGGATCCTGCGGCGTACCGACCAGGTGTGGACCTCCGACAACACCGACGCCCTCGACCGGCTGGACATCCAGCACGGATTCTCCCAGCTCTACCCGGCCCGGGTGATGGGCGCGTGGGTCACCGACAGCCCCAACCCCTACACCGGCCGGGAGATCCCGCTCGACTTCCGCTTCCACGTGGCCATGGCCGGGGTGCTCGCCATCGGCGGGGCCCTGACCGAGTGGAGCCGGGCCGACCTGGACCGGGCGGCCGAGCTGGTCGCCGACTACAAGCGGATCCGGCCGCTGGTCCAGCACGGCCGGCAGTACCGCCTGCGGCCGCCGGACGGCGAGCTGTCGGCCGTGCAGTACCTCGCCTCCGACGGCAGGGAGGCCGCCGTACTCGTCTACCGCCGCGCCCGCCGGTTCGGGCACGCCGATCCCGGCATTCCGCTGCGCGCCCTCGACCCGGACGCGCGCTACCGCGACACGGCCACGGGTGAGGTCCACCACGGGGCAGTCCTGCTCACCCACGGCCTGTTCCCCGATCTGGCGCCCGGCGACTACGCCAGCGCCCTGGTCCACCTGGTCCGGGAATAGGCGCGCGGGAACAGGCGCGAGAGGAGGCCCGCCGGCGCCGGCGGGCCTCCTTCATTCATGTCATCCCGCTGTCAGGACCAGGCGGTAGGCGCCGTTGGCGTCCTGGTTGGCGATCGGGATCGTGACACTGCCGTTGGTGACGGTGTAGGCGTTCGACCACACCCGGGTCGCCGCCGGCACGTTCGTCTTGCGTCCCGAGCCCGGAACGTACTCGAGCGTCGCCGTGACCGAGGAGCCCAGCCCGCCGATCCCGTCGACGCGGACGGTGTTGTTGCCGGCCTGGCCGCCGAAGACCAGGCTGAACGTCCTGCCGTCGTAGGCGGCCACGCCGTCGTTGTACGTGGTCGGGGTGACCTTGACGACGTTGCCGGTCTGGTCGGCGTACCACTTGTACATCCAGTACGACGCCGTCGGCTGGCCGTTGTACAGCAGGCCGTTGAGCGTGCCGGCCTCGTACCAGAACGCCCGCTCGGCGTCGCGCACGCCCTCGCGCTCGAACTGCGCGACGTAGTGGTTGACGCTGCTCGGCACGTCGATCTCGCCGGTCGTGGCGTACTCGTTGATGGAGATGGGCCGCGGCGAGATGCCCAGCTCGCGCTCCAGCGCCCGGTAGGCCCGGACGTTGGCGGTGACCTGCTGCCATCCGCTCAGCTCGTGCCACGACACGACCTGCGGCAGCGTGTTCGTCGCCTTGGCGTTGGTCAGGAAGGACCGCATCGCGTTCACGTTCCAGTACGAGTAGCTCGGCCCCATGATGGCCTTGTTCGGCTCGCTCTGCCGGATCCGCTGGTAGGTGCGCACCCACCCGTCGTTGAAGGAGACGCCCGACGCCGACGGCCAGGTCCAGTCCGGTTCGTTCCACGGCTCCCAGGCGTCGATGTTGCTGACGCCCGCCGACTTGGCCGCCGCGATCATCTTGTCGATCCGGCTGTACCAGTCGTTCCAGTTGGTCCAGTTGTAGGGGAAGCCGTCGAAGCTGTCGGCCATGTCGACGGTGATCACGGCGCCGATGGCGGCGGCGTTGCGCCAGACGTTCAGCGTGTCGCCGATCGGGACCGGGGATCCGTTCGGCCGGTGCTCGTGCAGCGGCGGCGGCTGCCGGAGCTGGTGCAGCTTCAGCGGCTGCATGATCGACACCGGCGGGGTGTTCGCGTCGGACAGGCCGTAGAGGGTGCCCGACCCGACGCGGGTGACCGGCCGCACGACGCTGCTCGCGTCGACCACGAGGGCGCTGCCGCCGCCGGTCGTCGTGCTCCACTTCTGGTTGCTCTGCCCGTTGCACGTCCACAGGATGACGGCGGTGCCGTTGGCGGTGCCGCCATGGTCCACATCGAGGCACAGGCCCGACTGCGTCCCCGTGATCGACCCGTCGGAGTTCTGCCGCCACTTCTGGTTCGCCTGGCCGTTGCAGGACCAGATGATCACCTGGGTGCCGGGCGAGGTCTGGTTATTGTACGCGTCCACGCAGCGGGTGCCGTTCAGGGTGCGCAGTTCGCCGGCCGAGGTGAACTCGAAGCCCTGGTTGGCCTGGCCGTTGCAGTCCCAGATGTCCAGGGTGGTGCCGAGCGTGTCGACGTTGCCCTTCACGTCCAGGCAGCGGCCGGAGGCGGTGCTCACCAGCGGCGCGGGGGCCGCGGAGGCGGGTGCCGTCCAGGTGAGCGCGGTGGCCGCCAGGGTGGCGAGCGCCGTGAACAGGCCCAGGGCGACGGCGCCCGGCGAACGCCGCCGCCCGGCCGCCCGGGCGAACGGGGTAAGTCGTGCATCGTTCTTCTCCTCGTCGGGGGGTGGTAAGGCCGGAGTGTGCGGAAGCGGCACTCCCGCCGGTAGGGGGTCGCGGGATCCGCGACGATGTGAGTTATCGGTAACATGAGGATCTAGAACCTGCCGCCGACGATGTCAAGCGGTGGTCGCGGATCGGCCGAACGAAGGGAAGTCGTCTTATCGGTCCTATCGCTGGTCAGCGCCTGTTCCCAGGCACGAGAAAGGCCGGGCGGACGTGAAAGATTCACGCCCGCCCGGCATGCTTCTTGACGACTAGAGGTGATAGCGGTAACACTCCCCCCAGTCCGTATCTCATGCGGGCTATCCCAGAAGCTCCCGTCACCCACCGACGCCCTGCTGCGCGACCCGCACCTGGCCACGTTCCTGGGCTGAACGGCCCTGGTTCCGTTGTTTGTCGTAGGCGGCATAGAGGCCTTCGGTCACGTTCAGTGAACCCGCCGCCAGCGCTCGGGGAAGTTCTTCATGTTCTGACAAGGATGAGACCTTTATCCACGTCTTGCGTAGCTTTCATCGGTTCGCGCACAAAGCTCGCTTCTGTTAACGCTATCTTTCGCTGGCGCTGGAGGTTATGGTCTGCATTCAAGACCCGGACACCTGCGACATATAGCCCCATCCCCCCAGTTCACGCCGTCCCCCCACATCTCACAGCGAGGTGAACCTTTGTCTGTGCTGCCCTCGTCCCCTCGGAGCCCCGCCCGGAACGGCGTCGTGCCCCACGTGTCAGCGACCGGATCGAGGAGGATCGATTGAGAGTGCGACAGCCAAGGTCACGTCACAGGCTGAGTCGCAAGGGTAGAGGTGTCGCGGGCCTGGTACTGGGTGCGCTTCTCTCGGTCTCGCTCGCAGCGACGCCCTCGCACGCTGCCGAGGACAACCTGAACGAGGGCCTGGTGCACCACTTCGCCCTCGACGAGACCAGTGGGACGACGCTGGTCAACTCGGGTAGTGCGGGCTCGGCGGCGAACGCCACGCTCGTGCATCCGGAGAAGGCGACCTTGACCGGCGATGGAGTCAGGTTCAACCCCGGCTCCTACGAGAGCGCCCTCGATGGTGCGTACGTGGCACTGCCGAAAAACATCACCACCGGCATGTCGAACCTCACGGTCGACTATGACGTGTGGATCGACCCGGCGAACGTCGGCGAGCACCAGATGTGGAGCTTCGGCGCGAAGTCCGGCTCGTGCGACGCCGACACCGGCGCCCAGGGCTCCATCTTCGCGTCGAACACCCAGCGGTTCCGCATCGCGGTGGGTTCGGCGAACCTCCAACAGAACCGGGTCCGCATGCCCGAGGGAGCATGGACGCACGTCACCTACACCCAGTCCCTGAACGCGAACGGGACGAGCTGGACCGGCAGGCTTTACCTCGACGGCGTGCTGCACGCGACGTCAACGAACCTGACCACGCCGCCGTCGGTGAACGCTGCGGGGACCAACTGCAACTTCCTCGCTCGCTCGCAGACGTCGGGCCACTACTCGTTCCGCGGAACGATCCGGGACTTCCGGGTCTACGACCGGGCAGTGAGCCCCGACGAGACACTCGCCCTGGCGAAAAGGACCGTCTCCAATGGCGTTCACGCCGACGCCGACGCCATCGACCTCGGCCTGACCAATGCGATCGTACGCGACATCGTTCTGCCCAAGGTGGGCTCCGTGGCGGGCTCGACCATCACGTGGACGAGTTCGGACCCGTCAGTCGTCCAGGTCTACACCCCGCCGACCCTCCCCAGCGCACGCAAGGTTCCGGTGACCGGCAAAGTCACCCGACCCGCGCAGGGGCAGCCCGACGCGACAGCCACACTCACGGCGACTGTCCGCAAGGGCGCCCAAGAGGTCACCACACGGGAGATCCCCATCGTGGTGAAGGCCGAGTTCGACAACGCGCAGGCGGTCGACCGTGACACGTCCGACCTGACCCTGCACGCCACCGACCACGTGCGCGGAAACATCAACCTCCCTGCCACCGGCGAGTTCGGATCCACGATCACCTGGAAGTCGACCACCGACCTCGTCACCCCGACGGGTAAGGTGACCCGCCCGCCCTTCGGCCGTGCGGACGTCGACGCCATCCTGACGGCGACCATCACCAAGAGTTCGGCCTCGAAGACGAAGTCGTTCCCGGTGACCATCACCGCCATGCCCCGTTCCGAGGAGTACGAGCGGTACTTCATGGGGTACTTCAAGGGCGAGGGGATCGCCGACGGCGAGCAGATCATGTTCGCGACGTCCAACGGAAACACCGCTCTGGACTGGACCGGTCTGACCGGAGGCCGGCCGTCGCTCATCTCCCAGCTGGGCGACCAGGGCCTTCGTGACCCGCACATCGTCCGCTCACCCGACGGCGACACGTTCTACATGATCGCCACCGACCTGAACTGGTACGACCAGGGCGGATACGCCATCAACGACACCCAGTACATCGAGGTGTTCGAGTCGCACGACCTCGTGCACTGGACTCCTCAGCGGCACGTGAAGGTCGCGCCCGACAACGCGGGCAACGCCTTCGCACCCGAGTCGCTGTGGGTCAAGGAGATCGGCGCCTACGCCGTGTTCTGGGCACAGTCGCTCTGGAACGACCCCGTGAACCGCACCGGTCAAGGAAACGCGCAGATGTGGTACACCACGACGCGCGACTTCCAGACGTTCTCCGGTCCCAAGGTCTGGCAGAACCCGGCCCCTCTGTCGCGGATCGACACGACCGCGATCCGCGTCGGCGACTACTACTACCGCGTGACCAAGAACGAGGCCGGCAACCAGGGCTCGGACATCTTCTCGGAGAAGCACACCGACTTCCTGGACAGCAACATCGACAACTGGACGTTGGTCGCTCCGGCTCTGGGGCGCACGACGTGGGTCGCCAACCAGGGGTACGAGGGGCCGATCATCTTCAAGGCCAACCCTGGTGACACCTCCTGCCCCGGCCAGTTCTACCTCTGGGGTGACCGATACACGAACGGTGGTGGATACCAGGCCGCGTGCCACGACAACATCGAGGCTCCGACCTGGAACGCCAAGGCGATCACGATGACCAACGCGGGCGTCGCCCGTCCGCGTCACGGCACCGTGATCCCGATCACTCTCCGCGAGTGGAACGACATCCGCCGGATCCCGAACAGCGACGTCACGACCACCACTGAGGTGGCTGTCGAGCCGTACGCGAGCGAGGCCCAGACGACCACGGCCACCGCCACGGTCAAGGCAGCCGACGGGTTCGAGACCGGCGGTCAGGTGCGGTTCAGCATCGGCTCGTGGTCGAAGCTCGCGTACCTGAAGGACGGCACGGCCACGGTCACGCTGCCGGCGGCTCTGCCTGCGGGTACCCGGACGGTCAAGGCCGAGTACCTCGGCTTCGACTACCTGAAGGCGTCGGAAGGTGCGGCGTCGTTCGAGGTGCCCTCCGGCCCGGACGCCGTCAAGGTCCATGCGAAGACCGCGCCGGCGTCGGTCGTCCGCGGGGACACGTTCAAGCTGCACGTGACCGTTGGTCCGGCGGGCGGGCAGAAGAAGAACGCTCCGACCCCGACCGGCGAGGTCACCGTCACCTTCGGCGGCACCGTGCAGGTCGTGTCACTGGCGGACGGCGAGGCCGTCGTCACACTGCAGACTGCCGATCTGCAGCGCGGGGCGTACACGGTCCACGTCGCATACTCCGGCAACCCGACCTACCAGCCCTACGCCGCCGACTACCAGAAGTTGACGGTGCGGTAGCCGGCAGGTGGCGGGCCGGCGAGCTCATCCTCGTCGGCCCGCCACGAGCGACCTGGGCGGGCCGGCGAGCTCAGCGCCTCGACGCGCCCGGCGGGAGCATCGGGACCAAAGCACACCGGGGCCGGGCGCCCGGAGGACGCCGGCCCGCGACGTCGGCCTTATCCGACGCGCTTCCAGGGACCGTTCGGGTCGCCTGGTGTCTGGTTGCGGGTCCACCACTTCGCCTGGTAGACGACGCCCTGGTGTTCCGCCCGGTCGCCGGCGACGAAGATCCGTGACGGGGTCCACACGGCGGTGCCGTCCGCCGTGGTCACGATCTGCTGCCAGGGCCCGTACGGATCGCCGGGGGTCTGGTTCTTCGTCCACCACGAGGCGCGCCAGACGGATCCGTGGTAGGACACCTGGTCACCGGTGTCGTAGACCGTGGCGGCGGCCCAGGCCGGGGGGTTGTCGATGACGATGGAGACGGTCTGCTCGGTGGTCAGCCCGTTCGCGCCGACCGCGTCGATCTTGAGCTGGTAGGTGCCGTTCGGATAGGCGGTGGTGTCGACGACGAGGTTGGGGTGAAGCCCGTCGTTGTGGCTGCCGGGCGCCTTGGTGTTGTCGGTCAGCCAGACGCCGCCGCGGTTGAGTTCGATGTAGGTGTAGGACACGTCGGACGCCGTGCCGCCGAGGTCGACGGTGAAGGTCGGGGTGCCGGAGACGGTGGCGCCGTCGGCCACCGAGACGCCCTTGATCGTCGGGTAGGGCTCGAGGGCCCAGAAATGGTCGGGGACGGCGGCCTCGCCTGTCGCGGGTGCCGGGCTGGCGACGAGGGTCGCGTTGCGCCCGTTGCCCGACGAGTCCGCGACGGCCGTGCCTCCGGTCTCGTCGAACGTGTAGCGCAGGACGTCGCCCGCGCCGGCCTGCCCGGTCGCGAGGGCGGACACCTCGGACGCGGTCAGCGCGCGGCTGTAGACGTTGAAGTCGTCGACCGCGGCGGCCAGGTACGGGTCCCCCGAGTACTGCGAGCGGCCGATCCAGTTCTGGGTGGTGCTGCCGAGGCTGGACGGATGCAGAGTCAGGTTGGTGTTGGTGCCCGCGACCTGGCCGTTGACGTAGAGGGTGCCGGTGGTGCCGGACACGGTCACCGTCACCAGCGACCAGGTGTTGAGCGGGAGCGTCGTGGTGGAGCTGATCTGCTGCTCCCCGCCGGCGCCGCTGGTCGTGATGGCGAAGCGGAGCCCGGTGTTCTTGTTGAGCGTCAGGAACATGTAGTTCGACGCGCCGGTGCCGAAGTCGAACACCCGCGACCACGTCGTGTTCTTGGCCGGGTTGACCCACGTCGAGACCGTGAAGTCGCCCGTGACGCCGCTCACCGCGCCTCGCGGGACGTTCACGTACTGGTTGGCTCCGGACAGCGCGACGGCCTTGCCGAGTTTGCCGGTCACCCGGGTGCCGCCGATACCGGAGGACGTGACGGTGGTGTCACTCCACTGCACGACCTGGGCGCCCGGGTCCTTGCTCATGCCGTCGACGGCGAGCACGAGACCGGTGTCGTAGTTCACGAGCTGGTTGTGGCCCTTCCCGTCGGGGACGACCTGCCAGAGCTGGGCGTTGCCGCCGGTGTCGGTCTCCACGACAGCGGACGCACCGTTGCCTGACGAGGCGTCCTTCACCCCGAGCACCAATCCGCTGGCCGCGTTGACCACCTTGTACAGGCCGGAGCCGGTGGAGACCAGCTTCCATTTCTGTGTGGCGCCGCCCGCGGCGGTGGCCTGGTTCACGAGGGTCCCGGCCGACGTCCCCGCATCGTGGGTGTCGAGCGCGAGCCCGCTGTTGAGATTGGTGATCCGATACGTGTTCTCGAGGTCGGTCGCCGTACCGGCGCCGCTGATCACCAGGTGGTAGGCGTCGGCGGAGCTCATCGCCACCGGCACGGTGATGGAGCCGTCGGTCACCTGGTAGACGGTGTCGGAGACGGTGATCGGGCCGGCGACGGGGTTGGTGCGCCCGTACGACGGCGTGTACTCGAGCTTCGCGTGGACGGTGCCGCCCAGGTCGAGCTTGTCCAGTCCGTCGACCTTGACGGCGGTGGCGCCGCTGCCGCCGCCGAAGACCACGCTGACCTGCTTCTTGTCGGTGGGCACGGCGGCGGCGCCGTCGAGGCCGGTGGTGGCGTTGGGCGGGGTGGTCACGACCATGTCCCCGCTCATGTCGGCGTACCATTTGTAGAGCCAGTAGGCGCCGTTCGGGCTTCCGCCGGTGCCGGTCAGCAGGTCGCCGAGCGCGCCATAGCCGTTCCAGAACGCGAGCTCGGCGTCGTGGATGCCGTATCGCTCGAACTTCGCGATGTACCCCACCAGGGAGCCCGGGATGCCGACCTCGGAGGGCGCCGCGTACTCCTCGATCGAGATCGGGCGGGGGCTGATGCCGAGGTCCTTCATGATGGCGTTGACCTTGGCGAGGTCACTCACGATCTTGCCCGAGTTGATCAGTTCGTGCCAGGCGATGATGTCGGGGACCGTGTCGGTCTCGACCGCGTTCTTCAGGAACTTCTCCATGTCGGTGATGTTGTCGGAGAAGCTCGGGCCCTGGATCGGCGTGGTCGGGTCGAGCGATCGCACCTGACGGAAGGTCTTCGTCCAGAAGTCCTCGTAGGTGCCGTTGGACGAGAGCCAGGTGTTGTCCGACTCGTTCCACAGCGCGTACGCCGCCATGTTCGTCGCGCCGGACGCCTGGACGGCCTTGACCTGCTGCTCCACCACGCCCGGCCAGGTGTCCCAGCTGAACTTGTACGGCCAGCCGGCGTAGTAGTCCGACAGGCGGTTCACGACCTTCGCGCCCGCTCTGGCCGCCTTGTCGGCGACCACCAGCACGTCGCCCTTCGCCTGCTGCTTGCCGCCCACGGCCATCTGGACGAACGTGTTCGGCTTGATGGCCTTGACCAGGGCGTCGGAGGGCGTCGCGTCGTCGGCGAGGCCGTACAGGGACCCCGTCGCGACATGCGTGACCGGGCGGAAGGGCTGGTCGGCTTTCACCACGAGCGTGGCCGCGGGGGCCGCCGCGGCGGACGCGGGCGAGGCGGACAGGGCCGCTCCCGTGGCCGCGATCGTGAGCGCGGCCACCGCCAGGACCGCCGCGTGGTGGGATGCGCCCTGATACCGGCGCAGGCCGAGGCGCGGGGCCGATGCCCTCCCCGGAGGCGATGCCGTTCGAGACATGCGTGGTGCTCCTTTGCGTTCGTGAACGAGGGACGCTCACATTTGGTTGTGCGTCGTCTCGAAGGGGTCCCGGTCCGTGGCGATGCGCTGTGTTAGCGTTAACATTGAGGCGCGTCCGGGGGTGGTGGCGTCCTCTGCCGATGTGGGCGCTTCCTTCGAAAGGGCGAGGACGGCGGCGGGCCGCCCTGGAGTGCCCTGACGCGTGGTGCCGACAGAGGCGACGGACGATCCGTCGCCCCTGTCTAGTCCTTGACTGCGCCGGCGGTGACCCCGGCGGCGACGTAGCGCTGGGCGATGACGAGCAGCACGGTCGCCGGGATCGAGGCGACGACCGCGGTCGCCATGATGGCGTTCCACTGCTGGTTGTTGTTGCCGATGTAGTGGTAGATGCCGAGCGTGATCGGCTGGCGGCCGCCGCCCTGGTCGAGCGTGCTGGCGAAGACGAAGTCCGACCACGCCCACAGGAAGGCGAACAGCGACACGGTGATGACCGAGTTGCGGCTGACCGGCAGCACGACCGACCAGAACGTGCGCACCGCGCCCGCGCCGTCCACCCGGGCCGCCTGCATCAGCTCCTCGGGGATGCCGGACATGAACGCGGTGAAGATCAGCACCGCGAACGGCACCGCCAGCGTGGAGTCGGCCACGATCAGTCCCGGCACGGTGTTCAGCACGCCGGTGCTGAGGTAGATCGCGTAGAAGCCCATCGCCATGATCACGCCGGGGATCATCTGCGCGATCAGCAGCACGAAGCTCAGCACGCCGCCGCCGCGCGGGCGCAGCTTGGCCAGCGAGTACGCCGCGGGCGCCGCGATCACCAGCGTGAGGGCCACGGTGCCCAGCCCCACCACGAGGCTGGTGGCGAGGTAGGGCCCCTGCTGCTCCAGCACCGCGCGGTAGCCCTCCAGCGTCCCGTGCACCGGGAACCAGTACGGCGGCGACTTGCGCATGTCCTGGTCGCGGGTGAACGAGACGTTGATCATCCAGTAGACGGGGAACAGCATGAACGCGGTGAAGACCACGCCAAGGCCGGTCCGCCACCAGGTGCGCCGGGTCGCCCTCATGCCGCCGCCCCCTGCCTGCGCTGTGCGCGGATGTAGACGAGTCCGAAGACCAGCGCGATCACGATCAGCAGGTTGCCGACCGCCGCGCCGGGCCCGAAGGAGGGCAGCAGGTTGCCGAAGCCCAGCCGGTACGACCACGTGGCCAGCGTCGTGGACGCGTCGCTCGGCCCGCCCTTCGTCATGATCCAGATGATGTCGAACACCTTCAGCGTGTAGACCAGCCCGAGCAGCAGCGTGATCGCCGAGACCGGCCGCAGCAGCGGGAACGTCACCCGCCAGAACCGCTGCCAGCCGCCCGCGCCGTCCAGGGCCGCCGCCTCGTGGATGTGGGCCGGGATCGCCTGCAGGCCGCTGTACAGCACGACCAGGTTGAACGGGATGCCGATCCAGATGTTCGCGATGGTCACCGACCACAGCGACCAGTCCGGGGACGTCAGCCAGTTGACCGGGTCGATCCCCACCGCCGCGAGCACCGCGTTGACGACGCCCGACTCGCTGTTGAGCATCCACGACCAAGTCGAGGACGAAACGATCAGCGGCAGCAGCCACGGCACCAGGAACAGCGCGCGCAGCGTCGCCGACAGCCGGAAGTTCCGGCTGAAGAACACCGCGAGCGCGAGCCCGATGGAGAACTGGAAGGCCAGCGACACCACCGTGAACACGATGGTGTGCCACAGCGCCGGCCCGAACGTGGCGTCCGCGAACACCTTCGCGTAGTTGGCGAACCCCGTGAACGGCGCGTCCCCCTGCACGAACGACCGCACCGTGTAGTTCCGCAGGCTGAGGTCGACGTTCCGGTACAGCGGATAGACGTAGAACGCGAGCAGGTAGACCACCACCGGCGCGAGGAACGCCCATGCCGCCCACTGTCCCGATCGCCGTGCGGGTGCGCGGCGGCCCGCGGCCCGTGGCACCGGGGCCCGTTCGCGCCGGCGCTCCCCCGTCGGCGGGGCCGGCGTCTGTGTTGCGTGTTTCATGCTTTCCTTCGACCCGTCGGACAACCGGATGCGGGCCCGGAGACGATATCCCGGGCCCGCGCGACGCTACTGGACGGCGCTCGCCGCCGTCGCCTGGGCGGCCGTCAGCGCCTCCTGCGGCGGCTGCGACCCGCTCAGCGCGGCCTGCATCGCCTTCCACATGGGCTCGGAGATCTTCGGGTACTTCGTGCCGAGGTTGTCGCTGGTGCGGCCCTTGGCCGCCTTGACCGCCTCCACCCACACCTTCAGCTCGGCGTTCTGCTCGACCTGCTTGGTCTGCACCTCCTCGGTCGGCGCGATGTACGACAGCGTGGTGTCGGTGGTGAGGGAGTTGCCGGTGCTGGCCAGGCACGTCACCAGCTTCTGCGTGGCGACGTAGCGGGCGGCGTCCTTCTGCACGGGAATGGTGACGAACTCGCCGCCGGTCGGGGCGGGGGCGGTGCCGCCGTCCTTGCCGGGGATCGGGATGATGCCGTAGTCGAAG
>NZ_MWJN01000007.1:0-135747 GCF_002027145.1 Microbispora sp. GKU 823
CCGCACGTCACGACGGGCCGGTCCGGCCCCGGCACCGAGCACGCCCGCGCCCGCGTCCCGGCGGCCGGGCTGACCGCGGGCGCCCTGCTCGCGGTCGTGATCGCGACCTGGCTCACGCTGCCGGGAGCCGTGCCCGGGCTTCCCATGCCGGGCACGGTCGTGGAGTACGGACTGCCGGTCGTCCGGCTCGTGCTCGACCTGGCCGCCACCGCGACCATCGGTCTCAGCCTGCTTCCCAAGCTCCTCGGCTTCGACGACCCGGACAGGACCGAGCCGGTCGCCGCCAGGGCCCGGCACTGGGCCGTGCTGTTCTCGCTGGTCTGGTGCGCGGCGGCACTGGTGTCGGCCGTCCTCAGTGCCGCCGAGGTCACCCCGGGCGCGTTCCCCGACGTGGCGGCGTACGTCGACGGCATCGGCGCGGGGCAGGGCATGATCGTGAGCGCCTCGTGCGCGCTGGCCAGCGCCGCCGTGGGAATGCTCGCGGTGCGGTTCGGCGAGAAGGTGCCGGCCGAGCTGCGGGTGCTCGTCGCCGGGTTCGGGCTGCTGCCGCTCCCGGTCACCGGTCACGCCTCGAACTGGTACTGGCACGACCTCAGCATGGTCTCGATGGAGCTGCACGTCATCGGGGCCTGCGCCTGGGTGGGCGGCCTGGTCGCGCTCGCCGTCCTGCTGCCGCGCCACCGCGACCTGCTCGCCCGCACGCTGCCCCGGTTCTCCCGGCTGGCGACGTACGCGCTGGTCGTCGTGGGGCTGTCCGGGCTCTTCAACGGCCTGGTGGAGCTTCTGCTCACGCCCGCCGAGAGCTTCCCGGCGTCGCTGGTCACGACGGGCTACGGCCGGCTCGTGGTCGCCAAGGCGGTGTTCACCGCGGTGATCGCACTGCTGGGGGGCAACATCCGCTGGCGGCTGCTGCCGGCGGTCACGCGCCAGGCCCCGGCCGCGTTCGCCGCCTGGGCGGCCCTGGAACTCACCGTGATGGGCCTCGCGTACGGCGTCGCGGTCGCGCTGACCAAGACGCCGGTCGCCTGACCCACGGCCCCCGGACCCCGGCTCGCCCGACCCACGGCCCTGCCCGGCTCGCCCGACCCACGGCTCTGCCGGCTCGCCCCCAAGACGCCGAGAGCCGCCCCCGGAGAGGGAGCGGCTCGGAAAAGGCGCGTTGCGTGAGCGCGGGCGGGGCCCTCAGGCCGTCGGCTCGGACACGGCGGCGGGCGCGGGCGTCGCCTCGGACGCCGCCTCCGGCCCGGCGCCGGGCGCGGCATCGCGCGACGGGCCCGGCTCCGCCGTGGTCTCACTCTCCGCGGCCCGCGCCTCCCCGGCGATCCTGTCCTCCGCGGCGGCGGCCGTCAGCCCCTTGCGGCCGGTGAACCACTCCACCGCGTACCACACGACGGCCAGCGCGGCGAGCGCCACCGGCCAGGCCTCCGGCGCGTACGGCGGCGCTTCGAGCACCCGGTCCTGCGCCAGCAGCCCTCCGTACACCCCGGCGGTGGCGAGCACCGCGCCCACGAGCGGCCGCAGGTACTTGATCGGCACCAGGAAGGCCAGGTCGACGCCGAGGCCCGCGAGCAGGAAGAAGAACGGGATCGTCGACGGCGGGAACCCGCCGCCCACGAGCAGCGGCCAGATCAGGCACCGGTAGGCCACGTACGCCCCGGCGATCGCGGTGGCCGTGTAACGGCGGCCGACCATGACGCGGGCGAAGACCAGGATCGCGACGCCCACGACCCCCGCGTACACGGCATAGACGACGTCGGGGATCGGCAGCGAGAACTTGAGCACCATGGCCCGGTCCACGGCCCGCCCCATCTGGTTGGCCGCGAATTCGAGCAGCGTCGGCTCGGCGTACGGCTGCCCCCGGTCCCAGGAGGCCAGCTCCAGCACGCCGTACTCCTGCTGCAGCTGGGGGAAGTGCGCGTTCTCCAGGAAGAACGCGAACAGGCCGCCCAGCACCAGCGCACGCCGGCCGCGGGTGATCTCGGCGTAGCGGCCCGAGCCGACATACCAGCCGCGGATCGCTCCGGCGAGCATCAGCGCGGTGCCGATGTACAGCAGCGCGTGGGAGGGGCTCCACGCGGTGATGTCGAGCCCGTTGACCCGGTGGTTGATCAGGTCGAGCGGGATCGCGATGAGGAAGACGCCGGTGCCCCACACGATCAGGCGGGAGGACGTGCGGTCCACCCCGTAGCCGGTGTACCAGTGCACGATGGTCAGCGCCACGGCGATCACCGTGCCGACCGTGTTGAGCAGGTGCGGCGGGGCCAGGTCGTCGCGCAGCCACTTGAAGTGCCACGACACGTCCCAGCTCGACCCGAGCACCTTGAGGGCGAACGCCGCGAGCCAGCCCAGGTAGAGCACCCGGAAGAGGTCCTGCGGCGTCTGCCTGCCAGCCTCCCCCCGGGTCCAGTACGGAAGAGCCCACTCGATCACGCGAGCGGGGATCTGCTTGAGCGGCGTTCCATTCACGCGCGAAATGATGCCGTTCCCTATGGTGAGGCGCAATCAGGGTTTACCCCGATGCATCATCACGATTCGTGTGCGGAACGGGTCCGCGCACGCCGTCGCGGCGGTTGTCCACAGGCGCGGCGGCTCCTCAGCGGTCTCTCAGCAGAGACAAGTAGCATCGCGACATGACGTTTCCGGGTGGGCGGCGTGCCCTCGCGATCGTGGTCACGCTGGTCATCCTGATGACCGGAGGCGTGACGTGGGCCCTGTGGCCCTCCGGCCCCGTGGTGAAGGGGCACGACCTGGTCATCCCCGTCGTGGACGGACCGGCGGACGACCAGCACGTGGATCTCGACGCCACCTTCTATCCCCCGGCCTCCGGCGGCAGAGCCCCGGCCGTGCTGCTCGCCCACGGCTTCGGCGGCAGCAAGGAGAGCATGCGCGAGCAGGCGGGACGGCTCGCGGAGCAGGGCTACGCCGTGCTGACCTGGTCGGCCCGCGGGTTCGGCCGCTCGACCGGGCAGATCGCGCTCAACTCCCCCGACTACGAGGTCAAGGACGTGCGGGGGCTGATCGACTGGCTGGCCGAACGGCCCGAAGTGCGTCTCGACGCCCCCGGCGACCCGCGGGTCGGCATCGCCGGCGGCTCGTACGGCGGGGCGATCGCGCTGATGGCCGCGGCCTACGACAGCCGGGTCGACGCGATCGTCCCCCAGATCACCTGGTACGACCTCGCCGACGCGCTCTTCCCCGACGCCTCGGGCAAGGGCCCGCTCAACGGCGTCTTCAAGAAGATGTGGGCCGGCATCTTCTTCAGCGCCGCCGCCGACCGGCTGGCCCCGGACGGCGGTCTCGGCGCGGGTGGTCTCGCCGGCCTCACCGGCGCCGCCGCGGGCTCCGGCGGGAACGCGTCCGGGGGCCGGGAGACCGGCCAGGGACGCGGTCAGGGGTCCGGAGGGCAGTCAGGGCGGACGCCCGGGAGCGAGCAGGTCCAGTGCGGGCGGTTCCTGCCGCAGATCTGCGACATGTACCAGAAGGTGGCCGAGACCGGCAGGGCCACCGCGGAGGCCGTCGATCTCCTGCGGCGGTCGAGCCCGATCTCGGTGCCCGGCCGGATCAAGGTGCCGACGCTGCTGGTCCAGGGCCAGCGCGACTCGCTGTTCCCGCTCTCGCACGCCGACGCCAACGCCCGGGCCATCGCCGCCACAGGCGCTCCGGTCGAGGTCGTCTGGTTCAACGGCGGCCACGACGGCGGCGACGGCGAGGCGGACTGGCTGTCCGACCGTACGACCGGCTGGTTCGACCGCTATCTGAAAGGAACCGCTTCCTCCGGCGTCGACGACTCGGCCGCCTTCACCGTGACCAGGGACGGCGGCCGGGACCCGGGCACGCGCCGCCCGGTGCTCCTGCACGCGACCGCGGGCCGCTACCCGGGCCTGCCGGGCGTGCGGCGGACCACCGTCGCCCTCCGGGGCTCCCAGCAGCCGGTCGCCAACCCGGCGGGCGGATCGCCGTCGTCGATCTCGGCGGTCCCCGGCCTCGGCGGGCTGCTCGGCGGAAACGGCGGCGGCGCGTCGCTCGCGCTGGACATGCCCGGCCAGGCCGCCGCCTTCGAGTCCGCCCCACTGTCCGCGCCCGCACAGGTCACCGGCAGCCCCACCGTCACGATCAGGGTGTACGGCACGGGTGAGGCCACGTTGTTCGCCAAGCTCTACGACGTCTCCGGAGGGTCGCCTCCGGTGCTCCCGTCGAGCCTGGTCTCGCCCCTGCGGGTCACCGCGAGCGAGGCGGGCACGCCGGTCACGGTGACGCTTCCGGCCATCGACAGGCGCTTCGACGCCGGGCACAGGATGCGGGTGGTCGTGTCGACCACCGACCTGGGCTACGCGACGCCCGCCGCCCCCGCCGTCTATCGGATCGCGCTGGACTCCCCCACGCTGGAACTGCCCGGGGACGCGGCGCTGCGCACGCCCGCCACCGGCCCGGCCTGGTGGACGTGGGCCATGCCGCTCGCCGCGATCGTGGTCGCGACCGCGCTCCTGCTGATCGGCAGGGCCAGACGCGGCACGGAGGGGGGCGACGGCGCGGCGGTGGACGCCGAGTCGGCCGAGGTGCCCTTGGTGATCAGCGGGCTGGGCAAGCGCTACCGGAACGGCGAGAAGGCGGTCGACGGCCTGTCGTTCCGCGTCGAGAAGGGCCAGGTGCTCGGTCTGCTCGGGCCGAACGGTGCGGGCAAGACCACCACGATGCGCATGCTCATGGGTCTCATCCACCCGGACGAGGGCGAGATCAGGATCTTCGGCACCCGCGTGCGGCCGGGGGCTCCGGTGTTGTCGCGGCTTGGGTCGTTCGTCGAGGGGCCGGGATTCCTGCCGCACCTGTCCGGCCGGGCCAACCTGGAGCTGTACTGGCAGGCGACGGGACGACCGCCGCAGGACGCCCACATGGAGGAGGCGCTGGAGATCGCCGGGCTCGGCGCCGCCCTCGAACGCGCGGTGCGCACCTATTCGCAGGGCATGCGCCAGCGCCTGGCCATCGCGCAGGCCATGCTCGGCCTCCCCGACCTGCTCGTGCTGGACGAGCCGACCAACGGCCTCGACCCGCCGCAGATCGCCGAGATGCGCCGGGTGCTCAAGGCGTACGCCGAGCGGGGGCGCACCGTCATCGTCTCCAGCCACCTGCTCGCCGAGGTCGAGCAGACCTGCACCCACGTGGTCGTCATGCACCGCGGGCGGCTGGTGTCGGCCGGGCCTGTCGGCGACCTGCTCGGCACCGCGCCGGCCGCCAACGGCGCCGGCCCCCGCCTGGAGGACGTGTTCCTCGACCTGATCGGAGAGCGACGATGAGCCCGGCGAAGCGACCGGCCCCGGATCCGGCCGGACACGTCCCCGCCGGCGGGCGGGCCACTCCGGTCACCCAGGACGGGCCGGACACGCGCGGAGGTGGCGCGGGAGGCCGGGCCCCCGGCTACGCTCCGGGACGCACGCTGCCGCTGCGGGTGGAGTTCGTGCGGCAGTTGCGGCGGCGCCGCACCATGGCGATGTTCGGCGTGCTGCTCGCCCTCCCGTGGGTGCTCGTGGTGGCGTTCCAGTTCGGGCCGGCCGGACGGGGCCAGGGCAGCCTGCGCCTGTCGGACCTGGCCACGGCGGGCGGCCTCAACTTCGCGGCGTTCGCCCTGTCGGTGTCGGCCAACTTCCTGCTGGTCGTCGCCGTGGCGCTGTTCTGCGGTGACACGGTGGCGAGCGAGGCGAGCTGGTCGTCGCTGCGCTACCTGCTGGCCGCGCCCGTTCCCCGCGACCGGCTGCTGCGCCAGAAGCTGGTGGTGGCGCTGGCGTACTCGGCCGCCGCGGTGACCGTGCTTCCGCTGATGGCCCTGCTCGCCGGCACGCTGGCCTTCGGGTGGAACGACATCACCGTGCCGGGGACCGGTGAGGTGATCCCCGCCGCCGACGTGCTGCCCAAGTTCGCCGTCGTCATCGGCTACGCCCTGGTCAGCCAGCTGGTGGTCGCCGCGGTCGCCTTCCTGCTGTCGGTCGGCACCGACTCCCCGCTCGGTGCGGTCGGCGGCGCGGTCGGCCTGGTGATCGTCAGCAGCATCCTGCAGGCGGTCGAGGCGCTGGGCTCGCTGCGCGAGTTCCTGCCCACCTTCTGGAACGCCGCGTGGCTCGACGCGCTCGCGCCCGAGCCCGACTACAGCGGCATGGTGAAGGGCGTGGCGGTCTCCGTGACCTATTCGGTGGTTCTCGTCGCCCTGGCCTTCCGCCGCTTCCGGCGCCGGGACGTCGTCTCCTGACAGCACCCGCGCCGTCCCCGCACATTCCAGCTAGCCGGAAGGTCCGGGGACGGCTGGCGGTGGGGCCGGAATGGAGGCTGCCAGCGAAGACGAGCCCCCCTCGGCGGAGACATTGTGGTATCGGACCGATCAGGACATCCGGGTCGGCGCCCCTCACGCCCGGCCGAGCCCTGATCGATCACGGCGTCCGGCCCGCTGGACGCACGACACCGCTGCTGAACACGCGACCGTAGCCGGAGGTGACCGGGTGCCGATGACCTACCTGAGACCAGTGGCGCCCGGCTTGTGCCGAGCGCCCTCACCGTGGCCGCTCGCGCCACCCGCCGGGCCCCGCCACACGCCGCCTCCCCCTGCAGGCGGGGCTGCAGGGGCCGCGACACCGACGGCAGCATTGCGATGAGCGTCATGTGCCACTACGACCCCGCCCCCACCGGCGACCCGGAAACCCGCGTCCTCACCCCTGCCGGCGAGGACGAGACCGCCCCGCCGGTGCACGCCGAGAGGATGCCGGAACGGCTCGCCGACGCCGGAAGACGCCCGGACCGGAAGGCCGAGCGCCGGCGCCGGTTCCTGGTCGACGCCTCCCACGAACTGCTCACCCCGCTCGCCGGGCTGCGGGCACAGTTGGAGGAGGCCCGGCTGCACCCCGCCGAGACGGACCTCGCCGAGCTCGTCGACTGCTCGCTGAGAGACGTGGACCGCCTGCAGGCGGTCGTCTCCGACCTGCTGCTGCTCCTGAAGGCGGGGACCGAGCCGCCCCACGAGAGAAGAGCGGCCGACCTGGCCGAGCTGGTGCGGACGGAGGTCTCCAGCCGGGCGCACCGGTCGCCGGTGATGCTCCGCCTCATTCCCGGCGTGGCGGTCCACGCCGTCGAGCACGAGATCCACCGCCTGCTGGGCAATCTCCTGGACAACGCCCAGCGGCACGCCAGGAGCAGGGTGCTGGTGGAGGTCCGGCAGGAAGGCGCCCACGCGGAGCTCGCCGTCTCCGACGACGGCGGCGGCATCGCCGAAGCCGACCGGGAAAGGGTGTTCGAGCCGTTCACCCGGCTGGAGAAGTCTCGCGGCCGGGGCGGCTCGGGCCTGGGCCTGACCATCGCGCGGGAGATCGTGCGGGCGCACGGCGGGACCATCGGTGTGGAGGACGCGGCGGAAGGCGGCGCCCGCTTCGTCGTGCGCCTGCCGCTCGCCGATCCCCCGCCCGGCCGGGGGGCGTGACCGCCCCGTCAGCCGTTGCCGACCGGCATGGCCCCCCGTCGGCTCCTCCGCCCCGGGAGGTGGCCGCTCCGTCAGCGGCCGCCGATGGGGATCACGGCGGTGAGCGTCGTGCCATGGCCGATCGGACTGGTGACCTCGATCGCACCGCCGAGCGCCTGGACGCGGTCGATGAGACCGATCAGCCCGGAACCTTTGCCCGGGTCCGCGCCTCCTTTCCCGTTGTCACGGATCCAGACCCTCGCCGCGTCGCCCGTCGCCTCGACCTCGACGCACACCATCGAGGCCTGCGCGTGCTTGGCCACGTTCGTCAGGCACTCGGAGACGATGTAGTAGACCGCCACCTCGACCCGCTCCGGCAGACGCCCGTCGACCCGCACCTGGAGGTCGACGGGAACGGCCGAGCGGCGCGCGAGCATCTTCAGGGCCGGCCCGAGGCCGCCCTTGGAGAGGATCGCCGGGTGGATGCCGCGCGACAGCTCCCGCAGATCCTCCAGCACCAGCGTCAGCCCCTCGGCCGTGTGGGACAGCTGTTCCTTGAGTTTGGGCAGATCCGGTGGCACGGCGGTCTCCGCCATGCGCAACTGCAGCCCCAGGGAGACGAGGCGCTGCTGGGCCCCGTCGTGCAGGTCGCGTTCGATCCGGTGCCGGGTCTCATCCGAGGCGGCAACCACACGGGCCCGCGAGGCGGCGAGCTCGTCGCGGGCCTCGGCGTTGGAGATCGCGGTGGCGATCAGCTCGGTGAAGTCCCGCATGCGTTCCTCGACGTCGTCCGGCTGCGGCTCGGGAGCGCGGAAGAACGCGATCATCACGCCCCACAGGCGGGCCTCGACGACGATGGGACTGGCGACCGCGGAGACGATCTGCTGATCGCCGGCCCACCCGTCCAGTTCCCCTGCCGCGCCCTCCTTCGCCGTCATCCTGCCCGGCTGTCCCGTTCGCAGGACGAGGGCGGACAGGCCGCTCTCCTTGAGCGGGCGGCGCGAGCCCACCGGCGGCGGGGCCCCGCGGTCCGACCCGCTCCACGAGCCCACCAGGACGACCGTACGGTCGGGCTCGTAGCGTTCGATCGCGGTGTGGTCCGCGTTCACGATCAGGCCCATCTCGCGGGCGACCGCGCCGAAGATCTCCGTGGGCGGGACCCCGCGCGCGACCAGGGTGGCGACGCGTCGCAGGGCGGCCTGCTCCTTGGCGATCCTGGCCAGCTCGTCCCGGCTCGCCGCCAGGGCGGTGCTGATGGCCTCGCGGTCGCGCGCCGCCACCAGCAGCGTTTCCAGCGAGGGCACCACGCGCTCCCGCAGGCGACGCATCATGGTCGCCGGCAGGCCTGCGGGCACGACGAGCGTGCCGATCCCGGCACCGTCGTCGGTCAGCGGCAGCGTGATGTGGCGCGGATCGTCTCCGACCGGCCCGAGCTCGACGGCCAGGAACGGCAGGCCGAGGCCCTGTGCCAGGCGCCGGGCCACGACCGGCAGCGCCGCGCGCAGATGTTCGGCGCGCAGGAGGAGACGGGCCGTCCTGGCGTCGAGATCGGCTTCGCGGCGGCGTTCCTCCGCCTCGACGACCAGGGACCGCATCAGCGCGGCGGCCGCGCTCACCAGCAACCCGACGACCAGGAAGACCAGCATCGGCATCCACGACCAGCCGCTGAAGACAGTGACGGTATGGACGGGGGCCAACAGGAAAAAATCGTAGACGAAGCCACTCGCCACCGCGGTCAGCGTGCCGAGCCCCATGCCCCAGAGGTACGCGACCACGAGAACGCCGACCAGATAAACTACGTCCAGGGCGTTGCTGGGCGCCACCTGCGCCAGCGCAAGGGCTATGAACGTCTCGGCTGCCACGCATGCGGCGCCCGTCAGGATGCCCCACAGGAGAGGCGGGCGGCTCGCGCGTAGCAGCAACGACAGCAATCGCGCGCGCACAAGGCCACACTACTCTCGCCCGACGGATAGAGGACAGGCGAAAGCCCAGGTCAACACCGTCGCCCGCCACGCCTGACCGGCACGCCCGGCACGCGAAGAAGGCGGCAGAGCAGTGGACGAGACTCCGACGCGAGTGGTGCTGGCGGACGACGACGTCCTGCTGCGGGAGGGGCTGGCGAGCCTGCTGGAGCGATCGGGATTCGAGGTCGCCGGCCAGGCGGGCAACGCGGCCGAGCTGCTCGCCCTGGTGCGGGAACTCCGTCCGGATCTGGCCGTCGTCGACATCCGGATGCCTCCGGGGCACGCGACGGAGGGCGTCGAGGCGGCCAAGGTCATCCGCGCGGAGTTCCCCGAGGTGGGCATCCTGCTGCTGTCGGCGCACGTCGAGGTCGAGCAGGCGATGGAGCTGCTCGCCACCGGCCACCGGGTCGGCTACCTGCTCAAGAGCCGGGTGACCGCGGTGTCCGACTTCGTCGAGACGCTCCAGCGCATCGTCCACGGCGGCTCGGTCGTCGACCCCAGCCTCGTGGCCGAGCTGTTCAACGCCCGCCGCCGGCATGATCCACTGGAGGAGCTCACCCAGCGCGAGCGCGAGGTGCTCTCCCTCATGGCGGAGGGCCGGTCGAACGCGGGGATCGCGCACAAACTCTGGATCACCGAGGGCACGGTCGAAAAGCACGTGCGCAGCATCATGTCGAGGCTGCGGCTGCCGGAGACGGAGGACGACCACCGCCGCGTGCTCGCGGTGCTCGCGTTCCTCGACGCCCGCTGAGGCCGTACCGGTGTCGCCGGTCCGGCACGTTCAGGCGTCCGCGCCCCGGAGGATCTCGTCGATGGCCCGGCCCGACAGGCGCGGCTTCGACAGGAAGGCGAGGGCCGGGCTGGTCGCGATCATCTCGGCGAAGTCCTGCTCGTCGTACGTCGAGATCAGGATGACGCGCGGCGGACGGTCTCCCGCCTCCTCGTAGAGCCGCAGGGCCAGGTCGAAGCCGTTCTCCTCGCCCAGATCGATGTCGACCAGCACGAGATCCGGCCGCAGCTCCTGGATGGACCGGAGCGTCTCGGCCGTGGTGGACACCGTGCCGACGACAGCGATGCCGTCCGCCTCCAGCAACAGGCGGGCGGCCTCCTTGAAGTGATCGCTGTCGTCGACGATGAGACACCTGAGGGGCACATCTCACAGAGTGGCATCGGAACGCGTCCGCGTCATTGCAGCTAGCCGCCATCTCGCGATGCCCGTGGGCACACCCGTCGGATGGGGGCTGCCAGCGCAGACGGCGGGGCCTTCCAGAGGCCATCGTAGGGAGTGTCAGCGAACGACCGCGCCGTCTGCCGAAGGATCGAGGTGAACCTCATGTGCCCGCACACCCCGCCGTGTCCGCCCGCGTACGCCCCCGATCACGACGCCGCCCGTCTCGTGGCCTTCCACCCCGAGCAGGGGTGGGGACTGCTCTGCAACGGTGTCGTGGTCTTCGAGGACACCGGCGAACTGCTGCCCGACGGCCGCAGCCTTCTCCCCCACCGGGCCTGCTATGCCCAGGCCGCGTGAGTCCATGGGCACGGTCATGCTGGTCCCCATGGCTCGGCGGCCGGACGACGCCTACCCGTGGGAGCGGCTCCCGGCGGACGACGCGGCCGACGGGGTGACGCACGCGCACCGGGCCTCCTGGGTCCTCCCCGCCGTCCCGTCGTCCACGAGCCGGGCACGCCGGCTCGTCCGCGCCGCGCTGCGGGACTGGGCGGGCAGCGCGGCGGGCGAGGTGCCCGAGGTGGCCGAGCTGCTCGTCAGCGAGCTGGTCGCCAACGTCCTGCGGCACGGGCGGGGGGAGCCGGTCCTCACGCTCCTGCTGCGGGACGGTGTCCTGCGGTGCGAGGTCGAGGACGAGGCCCGCGTCCCGTTGCGGGCCCGCGACAGGTCACCGGACGACGACGAGGGCGGCCGGGGGCTGCTGATCGTCGAGTCCCTGTCCCGCTCCTGGGGCGTGCACCCGACGAGCAGGGGGAAGGCCGTCTGGTTCGAACTGGCCGTGCCTGAGGAGTGTCCGGCCTAGTCCCAGTGAGGCGGGCGTTCCTCCAGCAGGCGTGAGACGTCGGAGTCGGAGCGCCAATCGCCCCACCCGAGGTCGGTGTCGTCGCTCGTCTGGTCAGGCAGCACCGGCAGCCCCTCGTCGAAGAGGTCCACCGGACGCATGTCATCCGGATGCTGCACACTCACGCGGCCAATGCTACTGGCTCCGCCCGGAGCCGCGAAGCCGTGAGAGCCGTGCGGCCGGACACAGCGCCGAAGGCCCGGCGGCGCGCTGGGGCTCCTTCCCTCGAGGGGAGATCATCCCCCCTCATCGCCGGGCAAACGTCACGCCCGTACCACCGGACAGCCAACCGCACGCAAAGGTACGATGCGGGAGCAGGGAGCACGCCGGACGAACCCCCCGTGAGGCGGCATGGCAACGCCAGCAGGATGGCGGCAAGAGGGCAACCTGCCCGTGGAGCTGACCAGCTTCGTCGGGCGGACGCGATTGCTCGCGTCGCTGAGACAGAAGCTGCAGGAGTACCGGCTGATCACCGTGACGGGCATCGGCGGGGTGGGCAAGTCACGCACCGCGCTGCGTGTCGCGCACCAGGTGCGGCGGCAGTTCAGGGACGGCGTCTGGTACGTCGACCTGGCCCGGCTGCAGGACCCGGCGATGGTCTACCACACGATCACGTCCGCGCTCGGCATCGCCGACCAGTCGCCGCGTGAGGGGTCCGACACCCTCACCGAATGGCTGGCCGACCGCGAGCTCCTGCTCATCCTGGACACCTGCGAGCACCTCGTCGACGCGTGCGCCCAGCTCACGCAGGAACTGCTCAACACGGCGCCGCACCTGCGCATCCTGGCGACGAGCCGGCGGTCGCTGAACGCGCCGGGCGAGTACACCGCCGCCGTGCCTCCGCTGTCGGTGCCCGGCGACAGCCCCTCGGAGAACCCGTTCACCAACGAGGCCGTCGAGCTGTTCGGCGCGCGGGCCTCCGCCGTCGTGCCCGACTTCGTGGTCGACGAGGACAACATCACGGCCGTCGCCGAGCTGTGCCGCCGCCTCGACGGGATCCCGCTGGCCATCGAACTGGCCGCCGTACGCCTGCGCACGCTGTCGGTCGAGCAGATCCTCGCGCTGCTGGCCGACCGGTTCAGCCTGCTCGCCGGAGCCAGCCGTACGGCGCTGCCGCGGCACCAGACGCTGCGCGCGGCGATCGGGTGGAGCCACGAGCTGTGCGAACCGGCCGAACGGCTGCTGTGGGCGCGGCTGTCGGTGTTCGCCGGCGACTTCGAGCTCGATGCGGCCCGGCACGTCTGCGCCGGCGACGCCCTGCCCTCCGACCGGATCCTCGATGTGATCGGCGGCCTGGTCGACAAGTCGGTCCTGCTGAGCTTCCCCACCCCGGCCGGCCAGCGCTACCGGCTGATCGACACGCTGCGGCAGTACGGCGGCGAGTGGCTGGACAAGCTCGGCGAGACGCAGGACCTGCGCCGCCGCCACCGCGACTACTACCTCCAGCTCGCCGAGCGCAGCGAACACTCGTGGTCGGGACCGCGCCAGGTGCACTGGTACACGCGGATGCGCCAGGAGCACGACAACATCCGCGTCGCGCTCGACTACTGCCTGTCCACCCCGGGCGAGGAGCGCGTCGGCCTGGAGCTGCTGTCGGCCCTGTGGTTCCTGTGGGTCGCCTGCGGCTTCGCCCGTGAGGGCGTGATCTACCTGGAGCGCGCGCTCCAGGCCAGCCCCTCGCCCAGCAAGGAACGCTGCAAGGCCCTGTGGGTGCTCGCCTACATCCGCAGCGCCCAGGGCGACATGGCGGGCGCGCTCGCCGCGGCCGAGCAGTGCAGCACCGACGCGGTGCGCGTGGGCGACTCGGGCGCGGTGCTGCTCGCGACCAAGATGCAGGGCACCGCGGCCATGCTGCAGGGCGACGCGAAGAAGGCCACCGCGCTGCTCGGCGTCGCGATCGAGTTCCACCGCGGCGGCCGGGAGCTGAACCCGGGCCTACTGCCCGCGATCGTCGAGCTGTCCATGGTGCTGCTCGCGCAGGGCGAGTTCGAGGAGGCGGAGACGCTGCTGGTCGACTGCCTGCAGGTCTGCCAGGAGCGCGGCGAGCTGTGGCTGCGCTCCTACTCCTGGTACGTCTCCTCACTCGTCCACCGGGCGACCGGCCGGCGCGACGAGGCGCTGGTGGCGTGCAAGGAGGCGCTGCGCATCAAGCGGCACTTCCACGACGTGCTCGGGATCGTGCTGTGCGTGGACAACCTCGCGACGCTGAACCTGGAGGCCGGCGAGCCGGAACGGACGGCGACCCTTCTCGGGGCGGCCCAGGCCAACTGGCGGACCTTCGGGCTGCCCCAGTTCGGGTCGCCGTTCTTCACGACGGAGCACGAGCAGTGCGTCAAGGAGTGCAAGAAGCTGATCGGCGACGCCGCCTACGACGAGGCGTACGCCGCCGGGGCCCGGTTCAGCCTGGGCGACCTCGTCGAGTACGCGCTGGACGACGTCGACGACTTCCACCTGGACTGACCGGGCCGCCGGCCGCGGGTGATCACTGCCAGGCGCCGACGTACCGGGAGCTGGTCAGCGAGTAGTCCACGCTGCCGCTGATCCAGTACTTCAGGCCGTTCACGTACGCGTCGACGGCGGGCGAGCCGAGCGCCTCGGTGGCGGGGCTGAGCGCCGCCATCGCGGCGACCGCCTCGTCGCGCATCGCGCCGATCCGGTCCATCGCCTCCTGGACCGTGCAGCCGGTGTGCCCGACCAGCACGCTGACGAGGTTGTTGCGGATGTTCGCCTCACTCCGCTCCTTGGCGTACGAGATGAGGTCGTTGTCCCAGACGACCACGTCGTTGGCGTGCTCGGTCATCTCGTGCACCACCGGATGGCGCCACTCGTCCATAGTGAGGGGGACCTCCGCGGCCACGTCGATCAGCGCGAAGACGGTGAGCATCGCGCCGGTCCTGCGGCGCATGAAGATGTAGTCGTCGATCGTGGGAACGACGTCGTCCTCCCGGTTGGCGGCCTCCCAGACCTGGGCGAACAGGTAGTCCTTGGTCGTGGCGCGCCACCGGTCGAGCTGGTCGGCGGTGCCGTGCTTCCTGATCCGCGTCTTGATGTCGAGGAGCGCGCGGGCGAAGACGTTCTCGACCGGTTCGTCCCCCTCGTTGTCCTCGACCACGCTGTAGAGCTGGGGCAGGGCCCGGGCGATCTCGGCCGCCCGCCGGTCCGACTCGCAGTAGGCGTCGTCGAACGCGAACAGCCACACGCACCAGTCCGTGACGAGCTGGCACAGCTCCCGGGGGGCGTACGGGTAGGTCCGGGCGCCGAGCCATCCGTAGCGAGCGAGCCGGAAACGCTCGAACTGGTCGTCGTCGGCGATCATGCCGGAGGCGGCCAGCCAGGCCAGCGTGTCCCGGTTCACCTCGTCGACGTGCGGGTTCACCGCACTCGGGAAGGGGCAGGTGAGGGAGGGAAGGCGGAGGGGGCGCCCACTGAGGGAATCCGCTTTCGCAGTAGCCATCCGACAAGCATGGTCCTGCCGGACAAAGGGCGCCAGCCTTGCCATAATTACGGACACACTGGTCAGCCGGAACGGCCCAGTCGGATCAGCTCAGCCGGAACGGCTCAATCGGATCAGCCCTCCATGAGCGCGACGATCTCGTCGTCCCCGAACATGCGGGCGGTGTCGACGGCCGACGGCGTCCCGGCGTAGCGATCGGCTCCCAGCTCCAGCAGCACCCGCACGACCTCGGGCTCCTTCTTGAACACCGCGCCGGCGAGCGGGGTCTGCCCGCGGTCGTTGGCGAGGTCGGGGTCCGCGCCCCGCTCGCCCAGGGCGCGCACCGTCGCGCGTGCCCGTGGTAGGCCGCCAGCATGAGCAGGGTGTCGCCCTTCTGGTTGCGCAGGTTGACGGGCACGCCCGCGTCGACGTACGCGCACAGCGCCTCGGTCCGCCCCGACCTCGCGAGGTCGAACAGCCTGGTGGCGAACTCCTCCAGCTCAGGGTCCGGCTCCATGTTCCCCATAGTCCAACGGTAAGGTCGCCGCGACCGCCCCGGAATCGAGCGGAATCGACCGGGGGTCCCGTAGGTTCAGTAGGTAAAGACTTCGTGAGAAAGGCTGGGACACGTGTCCGACCCCACGGATCTCTATCGGCTCGACGGGGACCTGCCCGAGCTGACCGATCCGGTGCTGCTCTACCACTTCGAGGGGTTCGTCGACGCCGGCGCCGCCGGGCGGCTGGCCCTGGGGCACCTCCTCGCCGAACTGGAGCACCGGGTCATCGCGACCTTCGACGTGGACCGGCTGCTCGACTACCGGTCCCGCCGCCCGGTGATGACCTTCGACACCGATCACTGGAGCGACTACGACACTCCTGAGCTGGCCGTCTACCTGACCAAGGACGTCACCGGCACGCCGTTCCTCATCATGAGCGGCCCGGAGCCCGACCGGGAGTGGGAGCTGTTCACCGAGGCCGTCGGCATGCTGGTGACCCGGCTCAACATCGGCAGGCTGGTGACCGTCCACGGCATCCCGATGGGCGTCCCGCACACCCGGCCGCTCGGCATGACGGCCCACGCCACGCGCCCCGACCTCGTCCAGGGGCAGACCAGCCCCTTCGGCAAGGTCCGCGTGCCCGGGAGCCTCGCCGCGCTCATCGAGTTCCGGCTCGGGGCGAAGGGCCACGACGCGCTCGGCTACGCGATCCACGTGCCCCACTACCTCGCCCAGGCGGAGTACCCGCAGGCCGCCGTGACGGCGCTGGAGGCCGTCACCCGCGGCACCGGGCTGGTCTTCCCCATGGACACCCTGAGGGACGCGGCCGACAAGACCACCATCGAGATCGAGGAGCAGATCGCGGCGTCCGAGGAACTGGCCGGCGCGATCCGCGGCCTGGAGCAGCAGTACGACGCGTTCCAGTCGGGCGCCGAACGGGAGAGCCTGCTGGCCGAGGAGGCGCAGATGCCTACGGGTGACGAACTCGCCGCCCAGTTCGAGGCGTTCCTCGCCGAACGGGACGACCGCGACACCTGAGCCGCCGCGAAGCCGCCGCCCCCGACCCACCCGAAGGACCCCTCATCCCCTCATGCAGCCCTCAGATCTCCCCGAAATCCGCGTCGGATTGGCAGGTTTCGGTCCGGCCGGATCCTTCTTCCACGCGCCGCTGATCGCCGCCACGCCGGGACTGCGCCTCGCCGCCGTCGTCACCCGCGACCCCGCCAAGGCCGAGCGTGTCCGCGCCGGTCACCCCGGCGCGGACGTCGTTCCCGCCGTGGACGATCTGTGGGACCGCTGCGATCTCGTGGTGATCGCGACGCCGAACCGCACCCACGTGCCCCTGGCGACCGAGGCGCTCAAGGCCGGGCTTCCCGTGGTCGTCGACAAGCCGCTGGCCGGCGCCGCCGCGGAGGCCCGCGACCTCGTACGGCTCGCGCGCGACCGCGGGCTGATGCTGACGGTCTTCCAGAACAGGCGCTGGGACGGCGATTTCCTGACGCTGCGCGGGCTGCTGCCCGAACTGGGCGAGGTCCACCGGTTCGAGTCGCGGTTCGAGCGCTGGCGGCCGGTGCCCAAGGGCGGCTGGCGCGAGTCGGGCGGCCCGGAGGAGGTCGGCGGCACCCTCTACGACCTCGGCAGCCACCTGGTGGACCAGGCCCTGCGGTTGTTCGGCCCGGTCGCCCACGTGTACGCGGAGACCGACGTCAGGCGGGCCGGGGTCCGCAACGACGACGACGCGTTCGTCGCGCTGACGCACCGGAACGGGACCCGCTCGCACCTGTGGATGAGCGCGGTGGCCGCGAATCTCGGCCCGAGGTTCCGGGTGCTCGGCTCCCGCGCGTCGTACGTGAAGTGGGGGCTGGACCCCCAGGAGGAGCGCCTACGCGCGGGCGAGCGCCCGGACGCCGCCGACTTCGGCCGGGGTGGGGGCACCGGCTGGGGCGCCGAGCCCGCAGAACGCTGGGGCACGTTCGGGGCCGAGGGCGAGACCCGCCCGGTCGCCACCGAGCCCGGGGCGTACCAGCGGTTCTACGAGGGCGTCGTGGCCTGCCTGCGGGACGGCGCGCCGCCCCCGGTCCAGCCGGGCGACGCCGTCGAGACCATCGCCGTCCTGGAGGCCGCCGCCCTCTCGGCCGCCCGCGGCCAGGTGGTCGCCCTCCCCGATCGGGCGGAATAGCGTCCGCTACCTCGGGGCCCGCGCCGCAGGGGCGTCCGGGGCGGTGGCGAGCCTGCGGGCGACTTCGATCACCGTCTCGCGGCGGCGGGCCCAGGCGGCCTGCTCGGTCTCCTCGTCCAGGACGAGGCGGCACATCCGGGGCACCGCGAAGTTCCAGGAGATCAGTCCCATGACGGTGAACAGCAGATCCTGGCAGGCGCGGACCCGCGCGTCCTCGGGAAGGTGGCCGGCCGCGCCCGCGTCCACGAGTTGATCGACCTTCTCGCGGAAAGCGTCACGCCGCTCCCGCTCGCTCTCGCCGGGTTCGTCGCACGCCTCCAGCGCCTCCCACAGCAGCAGCCTGATCAGCTCCGGGTGATCCCGGTACCAGTCGAACATCTGCCCGACCGACTCGGCCACCGCGTCGGGATCGATGGAGACGGAGTCGCGGACCTCCTCCAGCTTCGCCCGCAGGACGGCGGCGAACAGCTTCTCCTTGCTGCCGTAATACAGGTAGATGGCCTGCTTGTTGGCCCTGGCGGCCGTCGCGATGCGGTCCACCCTGGCCCCCGCCAGGCCGTGCTCGGCGAACTCTGCCGCGGCGGCGTCGAAGATCCGCCGTCTGGTGTCCTCCGCGTCGTAGGCCATGAAGAAATTAAACCATCCGGTTGACTCCTTCCCACCCAGGCGGCAGTATCGAGGCCAGCAATAAAACAACCAGATGGTTTATTTCACCGAAAGGCTCTCCGATGAGCACCGAGACACCGAGCACTGCGACACCCATCCCCGTCCGCTCGCCGCTGCCGAGCGTCCTCTCCGGCACGACCGCCGTCCTCATCGGCGGAAGCTCGGGCATCGGGCTGGCGGCGGGCGTCCTGCTGCGTTCGGTCGGCGCCCGCGTCGTGCTGGTCGGCCGCGATCCCGAACGGCTGAAGGCCGCCGTCTCCCGCGTGCGCGGTGCGGGCGCGGCCGAGGATCCCGACGACGCCGTGCTGGGCGTTGCCGGAGACGGCGGAGACGAACAGACCCTCGCCGAGGCCTTCGACCGGGCCGGTCACGTCGACCACGTGTACGTCACCGCCGGCGGCATCACCGGCGCCGGCCCCCTGACCGGGCTGTCGGCCGACGACATCCGCACGAGCCTCGGCTCCGGCCCCCTCCAGACGGTCTTCGCCGCCGCCCGCGCGGCGGCGGCCCACCTTCCCGCGGGAGGCTCGCTCACGTTCAGCTCGGGGATCCTCGTGGTCCGCCCCTACCCCGGGATGACCGTCCCGCTGTCGGCCGCCGGGGCCGTGGAGACCCTCACCAGGGCCCTCGCCGTGGAGCTCGCCCCCGCACGGGTGCGCGTGAACACCGTACGCTACGGCCGGATCGACACCCCGCTCCTGCGCTCACTGCCGGGGCTGGACTCCGACGAGGCGATCGCCGCCGCCGGAACGTCCGCTCCCCTCGGCCGCTTCGGCACCGCCGAGGAGGCCGCCGCCACGGCTGTCTTCCTCATGGCCAACAACTACGTCACCGGCCAGGTCATCACCGTCGACGGCGGCGAAACCCTCGCCTGACCCCGCTTCCGGCGGCAGCCGGAGGTCAGTCGCGCAGCCGGCCGCGTAGGGCCTCGGTGTCGGCGTCGGTCCAGCCGTGGGTGCGCAGCCAGCCGAGGGGGCCGCCGAACCGGTCGTCCAGCGTCGACAGGAACTGGTCCATGTACTCGGGCCGCGGCAGGTGGCTGTCGGCCGGCTTCGAGTCGAGGTCCTCCCGGTAGGTGCGGCTGGCGCGCAGCCGGGCGAGGATGCCCTCCAGCCGTTCGCCGGTGGCGACGTAGTCCTCGATGATCGCCTCCCGGGTGGCGCCCGCGACGGCGAGCGCCAGGGCGCAGACCACTCCGGTGCGGTCCTTGCCCGCCGCGCAGTGCACCACGGCCATGCCGTCGTCACGGGCGAGCACCCGCAGGGCGGCCACCACCGAGTCGGGCCGGTCGCGCAGATATCCGTAGTAGTAGCCGGTCACGCGGAGTTCGGCCAGGTCCTCCTCGTCCCGCTCGCCCTGCCACGGCAGGGCCCTGTCGTCGATGGTGTCGGCCTCGACGTCGGTGAGGTGGCCGCCCTCCGCGAACAGGCTGTGGTGGTGGATGGCGACCTCCGGGAGGAGGGTCAGCGGGCCCGGCCCCTCCAGGCGTACCTCGGTCTCCGACCGCAGGTCGACCACGTGCCGCAGCTTGAGGTCGCCCACGAGCAGTGCCACGTCACCCTCGGTCAGGCCCTGCAGGTTGTCGGCCCGCAGGATCCGGCCGGACACCGTGGTCCCGCCGTCCGCGGTGGGCAGGCCACCCAGGTCCCGTACGTTCGCCGCGCCTTCCAGAACGATCCAACGCTCGTATGCATTCATCAAGCCGAGCCTATCCGTCCCTCTATGACGGAAGAATGAGTGCAGAGTGAAGATCTGTACCCGGCGTCACATCGATCCCGCTACCTGCCTCAAGGTCCCTTTCGGGTGACGCGGTCGAGCAGGGCCCGGGCGCGCGAGGCACCCGCCTCGTTGCCGAGGCTGTGGTAGATCTCCAGGGCCTCGGCGACGGGCTCGTGCGCCTCGTCCCTGCGGCCCGCCGCGAGCAGCACCTCGCCGAGCGTGCGAAGCCCCCGGGCCTGCCACCAGCGATCGCCCAGCTCCGCGAACTCGCGTACGGCCTCGCGCAGCGCCGCGACCGCCTCCTCCGTGCGGCCCAGCCTGGCCAGCGCCGCACCCTCCGACGACCGGGTCCTGGCCACACCCCAGGAGTCCCCGAGCTTCTCGAGCGTCTCCTTCGCCAGGCGCACCCCGGCGTACTCGCGCAGCCCGGCCTGCGGGTCGCCGATCTCGCCCGCGGCGCGCAGGCAGCGGGCCTCCTCCCACTCCTCCCCCCGTTCGTGGAACGCCCGGATGGCGAAGCGCAGGGCGTTGCCCGCCAGGACAAACCTGCGCTCCGCCGCCGAGCCGTCCCCGGCCTTGAGCAGCTCGCGCGCCTCCGCGGCCAGCACCTCTCCGAGCACCCGCTGGGTCTGGGCCTCCGAATAGCGGTTGCCCCCGCTCTCGAACACCGCGAGGGAGTCCTCCAGGAGCCGCCTCGCCTCGGCCAGCCTGCCCTGGGCCAGGCGCAGCTCGGCCAGGTTGCGCTGGGTGCGGGCCTGCCACCAGCGGTCGTCCTCGGCCTTGAACGCGCTGATCGCGCCGGTGAGATACCCCTGCCCGTGGTCGAGGTTGCCCTCGCCGAACAGCGTCATCCCGACCGTCCGCATGGCCCGCGCCGCCCACCACGACTCCCCCAGGCCGGTGAAGATCTCCAGCGCCCGCTCGGCGTCCGCCCTCGCCTCGGCCGATCGTCCGCTGCCGCCCACGACCGCCGCCCGTTCCATCAGCGCGATCCCCACGGCCCTGGGGTCGCCGGTGCGCTCGGCGGCCTCGCAGACGAGGTCGGCGACCTCCCGCCAGTCGGACCAGTACGCGCGCAGCGAGTGGCACAGCGAGCAGAAGGCGCGCCCGGTCGCCCAGGCGAGGTCCCACAGCTCCTGCGACCTGGCCATGTGGACGGCGGACAGCAGGGCGAGCCGCTCGGCGGTGAACCAGGCGGCAGAGGAGATCTCGCCGCTGTCGCCTCCGGTGCGTACGCCGCGCCGCCGCCAGTCCTGCGGCCAGCGCTCGGTGGCGGCGCTCTCGGCCCGGCGGCGATAGCCGTACAGGACCCGCTCGATGGCGGCGCGGCGGCGCTCCTCGGGCTCGTCCCGTACGGCGACCTCGCGGGCGAACAGCCGGACCAGGTCGTGCAGCCGGTAGCGCATGCTGCCGGTGACGTCGCGGCCCGAGCACTCGGCGAGCTGCGCGTCCACCAGCGCCTCCAGCTGGTCGGCGCCGTCGAGCTCCGAGGCGCCCAGCAGGTCGCCCGCCACCCACGCCTGCACGTCGGGCGCGGGCAGCAGGCCGAGCAGGCGCAGCAACCGGCGCTGGATGCCGGTGCAGTCGTCGTAGCTGAGCTGCAGCGAGGCCCGCACGCTGCGGTCGATCTGCGTGCCGACCTCCAGCTGGCCGAGCCTGCGCCGCTCGTCGGCGAGCCGGTCGGCCAGTTCCCGCAGGGACCACCGCTCCCTGGTCGCCAGGCGTCCGCCGCAGATGCTGATGGCCAGCGGCAGCCGATCGCACAGCCGCACGATCGCGAGGGCGGAGTCGAGGTCGGCGGCGACGCGCTCGTCTCCGGCGAGCCGGGCGAGCAGCTCGACCCCCTGCGCCTCGGTGAAGACGGCGAGCTGCCGGTCGTAGCGGTTGCGCAGGAACAGCGGCTGCCGGGAGGTGACGATCACGGCGCAGCCCGGCTCCGGCGGGATGAGGTCCCTGACCTGCTCACCGCTCTGCGCGTTGTCGAGGAATATCAGGACGCGCAGGTCCTTGGTCCACGTCCACCAGAGCTTCTGCAGCTCGACCAGGCCGCCGGGGTCGGTGGTCAGCCGGACGCCGAGGGCCCGCAGGAACGCGGCGAGCACCTCCTCGGGCCGCACCGCGCCGTCCGCGCCCCGCAGGTCGAAGTAGAGCTGGCCGTCGGGGAACTCGTCGATGACCTCGTGGGCGAACCGCGTGGCCAGCGCCGACTTGCCGACGCCGGCCCGCCCGTAGAGCGACACGACCAGAGGGGCGTCCCGGTCGCCCGAGGAAGGACGGTCTCGCAGGGCGAACTGCTCGTGCAGCTCCGCGAGCACCTCACGCCGCCCGGTGAAGTGCGCGATGACCGGCGGCAGCTCGGCGGGCGGGGGCGTCCCCTTCGCCGCCCGCGGGCCGGACGCCGGCGACTGCGGCGCGAGCGTGGCCCAGGTCAGGGCGCCGACGAGCGCCGCCGCCACCACGGTGATCACCACCCGGGCGGGCACCGGCAGCGTCCATATGTCAAGGGAGGTGCCGAGCGCGCTCGCCACGGCCGCCGCCACACCCGCGAGGGCGGGCGCGGCCAGCGAACCACGCCGGCGAGCGGGCGGCCGTACGCCCGGGACGTCGTCGTCGCGCGTGGACGGAAGCATCCGTCAGGTCCTCCAGGACGTCGGACGGCTCGGAGAACGGGCAAGGCTACAGTCGGGATTCAACCAGAATGTGGGCGACCGTTACGCCTGACGGTCAACTTCTCACCCGGTGTTCGCCAAACAGCCGTAATGTATGGCGTCGCGGACGCTTTTCGATCAACGGTCTCGGCGGATCGGAAGCGTCACCACCACGGACCCGCCCCAGGCAGCCACATCCCAATGGAGGACCCCGGATGGCACGGCCGGCTCACCGGTTGACCATTGCCGCTCTCGCCCTCGCCGTCAGCGGCGCGACCGCCGCGCTTCCCATGGCGCCGGTCCACGCGGAGTCCCTCACGGCCGCGCCGAGACCCGAAGGCGACTCGCCCGTACGGCGCCCCCTGGTCGGCGCGTGGACCACCTCGACCGACCGGATCACGGCGGCCCTCGGCGGGCAGACCGTCCGGATGGTCGTGCGCGCCAGCGTCGGCGGCGCCGGCGCGCGCCTGCGCCTGTCCAACGTCTTCGGGGAGGCGCCGGTGACGTTCGAGAACGTCCACGTGGGCGTCCAGGCGTACGGCGCCGAGATCCTCGCCGGCACCAACCGGCCGGTGACCTTCCGCAAGCGCGCCACGGTGCGGGTGCCGCCGGGCCAGGCCGTCTGGAGCGACCCGATCCCGGGCCGGATCGCCGGCGGCTCCGCCCTGGTCGTCAGCCTCCACCTGCCCGGCACGGTCATGGGGGTGACCGGGCACGAACGCGCCTACAGCACCACCTACCTGTCGGACCCCGGGGACCACGCGGCGGAGGAGAGCGGCGAGGGCTTCACCTACACCAGCACGCAGTGGTACTTCCTCGACCGGATCGCGGTCGAGGCGGGCGCGGCCACGACGGGCTCGGTGGTCGCGTTCGGCGACTCGATCACCGACGGCGCGGGCCAGGCCGTCGACGCCAACCGCCGCTGGACCGACTACCTGCGGCAGCGGCTGGCCCACCAGTCGTCGTCGCGGCGGATGGGAGTGCTCAACGCCGGCATCGCCGGGAACCGGCTGCTGCACTCCAACGTCGGCCCGAGCGGTCTCAGCCGGTTCTACCGCGACGCGCTGTCCCAGCCGGGGGTGCGCACGGTGGTGGTCTACGAGGGGATCAACGACATCGCCCGGGGCGACTACACCTCGATCAAGCCGCTCGCCTACGGATACAAGCGGCTGATCCGCGAGGCGCACGCCCGCAAGGTCAAGGTGCTGGGCGCCACGCTCACCCCCTTCTACGGCTGGAGCACCTGGACTCCGGAGCGCGAGGAGATCAGGCAGCGGCTGAACACCTGGATCCGCACGAGCGGGGTGTTCGACGGCGTCCTCGACTTCGACCGGGCCGTACGCGACCCGCAGTTCCCCGAGCAACTGGCCGTCTCGTACGACTCGGGTGATCACCTGCACCTGAGCGACGCGGGGCGGCGCGCGCTCGCCGACGCGGTGAACCCGCGCCTGCTCTGATCCCGGACCTGCCGCGGGATCGCTACGGTGTGACCATGCTCGGCCCCCTTGGTCCAGACGACCCGCGTACGCTCGGCGGGTTCCGCATCAGCGGACGGCTCGGCGAGGGCGGCCAAGGCGTCGTCTACCTGGGTCATGCGCCCGACGGCGCACCGGTCGCGGTGAAGGTGCTCAAGACCGGGCTCGACCCCGCCGTCCGGGCACGGCTGGCGCGGGAACTCGACGTCCTGCGCGGCGTCGCCCCCTTCTGCACGGCCAGGGTGATCACGGCCGTGGTGGACGGGCGCGAGCCGTACGTCGTGAGCGAGTTCGTCGACGGCCCCTCGCTCCAGCAGCGGGTGAGCGCGTCGGGGCCGCTGCGCGGAGGCGAGCTGGAACGGCTGGCGGTGGGGACGGCGACCGCGCTGGCGGCGATCCACGGCGCGGGCATCGTGCACCGCGACTTCAAGCCGGGCAACGTGCTGCTGGGTCCGGACGGTCCCCGCGTGGTCGACTTCGGCATCGCCCGCCAGGGCGAGAGCGAGACGATGACCGCGGGCCCGGTGGGCACCCCGGCCTACCTGGCGCCCGAGCAGATCGCGGGACATCCGGCCACCCCCGCCTCCGACGTCTTCGCGTGGGGAGCGACGATCGTCTTCGCCGCCACCGGCAGGGCGGCGTTCGGTGCCAGCAACGTCGCCGCCGTGCTGCACCGGATCATGACGACCTTCCCCGACCTGACGCCGGTGCCCCCGCCTCTGCGGGCGCTGGTCGAGCGCTGCCTCGCCAAGGACCCCGCCGCCCGGCCCGCCGCTCGCGACCTGCTGCTCGAACTGGTCGGCACCGCGCCCGGCCCGGCGCCCACGGCTGCGGCGGTGAACGTCCCCCCTGCCGCGCCGGCGCAGCCGTACGCGTCGCCGCCGGGGCCGACGGCCAGGTCGGTGCGTTCGACGGACCCGGTGCGCTTGGGGGGAAGGGTGCGGTTGCCGGGTTCGCTGGGGCGACCACGGTTCCCGGAGGCGTCCGGGGCGGATCGCGCACCCGGGTCCTGGCCGGAGCCGGGGCGGCCGTGGCGGCCCTCGGGATCACCGCGGCGCTGCTGGTCCCGCGCCTGACCGCGGTGTCCGCCGGCCCGTCACCCACACCCCTGGCGAGCGCTCCCGCCCGGAGCACGTACGCGCCGGAGCCGACGCCGGCCGGCACCGGAACCACGGACCCCGCGTCCGGCGACACGGGCGCGACGACCCCGGCGACCGCCTCCGCACCGGCGGGCATACCGCAGGCGTCGCCGGCAAGTGGCGGGGTCACATCGCGGACACCGCCGGCCTGCTCACGAGCGAGTACGACATCGAGATCGAGTTGAAGCGCGGCGAACCGTCCGGCAGGTGGAAGGAGCCGGCCAACTCGTGCGACGGCACGCTGCGGCTGACCGCGGCGTCCGGCTCCGCGCTCACGTTCCGGCTGGAGGACGTGCCGCAGTGCGTCCCGGGCGACGTCGTGCTCACCCGCAAGGGCGACGCTCTCTCCTACCGCCACACCGACGACCTCGGTCTGTTCGCCTACGAGGGCACCCTCACCAGGGACTCCTGATCTCCGGGTTCCGAGCTCCAGTCCCCGTCGTGAGAAAGCCGGGAGCTCCCACCCCTCGGGACCGGTGTGAGCGCGGTGGCGCCGGGTAGTGCGAGCGCGTCCACGCACAGGAGGAAACCCATGGCAACCGACGTCATCGGCCTGATCAAGGAAGATCACCGCGACGTGGAGTCGCTGTTCGAGCGGCTCCAGAAGATGCCGGAGAACCGCCCGGCCCTGCTCGCGGAGCTGGCGGCGAAGTTCATCGCCCACAGCGAGGGCGAGGAGGACGAGGTCTACCCCGTGCTCGCCAAGCGGCAGCCCGAGGAGAAGGAGGAGGTCCACCACGGCGCGGAGGAGCACCACGAGGCCGAGGAGATGATCTCCCGGCTCCTGGAGACCGCCCCGGAGAGCCCCGAGTTCGACACGCTGCTGCAAGAGCTGATCGACGCGGTGACGCACCACGTCGAGGAGGAGGAGAACGACATCCTCCCGGTCCTGGAGAAGGCCATTCCCTTCGAGGAGCGGGTGCAGCTCGGCAAGGCCTTCAGCAAGCGGAAGGCCGAGGTGCTGGCAGCTCCGATCAAGCCGCGCTCCCGGACCAAGGACGAGCTGTTGCACCAGGCCAGGGAACTGGGCGTCGAGGGCGCGTCGGGAATGAGCAAGGACGAGCTCGTCGCCGCCGTCAGGCGGAAGAAGCAGGAACAGGGCTGAGCGCCCCACGTCGCGGCGCTGTCCGTCCCCCGGCGGACCCGTCACAGGCACGCCTACAGCGCCGCGACCATGGGCTTCCACCTGGGATCGGGGCCGGTCGGGCTGACGACGAGGCGGCTCGGGGTGTAGGCGAGGGCGACGCCCGCGTCGGCGCCGGCGAAGGCGAGCGCCCCGCCCTAGCCGCTGTACCCGAAGGCCCGCGGGTTCGGCGCGAAAGGCCGGATCTCGCAGGGCAGCATGTAGCCGAGCGCGAACCTGGTCCGCGCCAGCAGGACCTCGTCGTGCCCCTCGCTCCGGGGCGCGACGGCCCGGTCGAGCACGTCCGGCCGGAGGATCTCGCACGACACCAGCCGGCCGTACAGCGTGGCGAGAGCCCTCGCGGTGGCGTGCCCGTTGGACGCGGGGATCTGGGCTGCGCGAACTCCTCGCCCGCCGGCTGCGGCCGTATTGAACAACTTCGGTCCCGGACGACCGGCGAGGGCCGCTTCAGTCAAGATTATTGCGCTGCCTGACGAGATTGGCGATGGCCAAGATCTTCGGACGGCCGGCGGCTTTGAACGACAGACCGTGACGGAAGATTTCGGGGATCCAGTACTGGTCTTCTTCGCGGAAAACAACTCCGTTGGCAGCAAGGAGATCGAGATCCTCGGCCGAGAGACCCACGATTTCGGGACTGAAAGGAATCTTCTTTTTCTCCGCACCCAGACCGTCCAGCCGGTTGAGGAGTTCTCCGACCTGCGGACTCTCCGCTCCGATCGCCGCGATCTTCTCCCGGCTGCATCTGACCAGCGCGTTTCTCATGGCGGATGGCGTCAGCAGCCGATCTGACCAGCGACTGTCATCCTTGGAGATATCCGCGGACTCCGCGATGAAAATGACGATGTCGCGCGCCTGAATCTGCCCGTTAAAATCGGAGAGGGCGGCAAGAAACCAGCCGTCCGACCTCGCCTCCCGAGAGCGAGGCGATCCCATTTTCTCCCCCCAGACAGGCATGAGCCGCCTGCTCAGATCCTTGTCCGTCGCCTTGGCCACCTCCTCGGATGACAGACGAGGGAGGCTTCCGGAGCGCTGGGCGATCCATAGGGCGAGTCGCAGCGCCTCCGCGGGGTTCCATTTGAGCTCGTACTCGCTGTATCGGGCAAGGAATTGGTTGTAGTTCTGCCGGACCGCCGCCTGGACGAGATCCCGGCGCACAAAGATGACCAGGCCGAGTGGACGGCCCCTCAAGCTGCGCAGCCAGTCGAGACAGTCGACCATGAGAACCCGAAGCGCCTGCCGCTGCGACTCATTACGAGCGAAATCTTGCAGCAGGTCCTCGAGCCCGTCGATGAGGAAGATCCGCGAGTCGGCATGGGCGAAGTCGGCCAGTTTCCGCTCGACATCGGTCGGCTCGGCATCGATGCCGACGGCTCGAGCCATGCAGGTGAGCCAGACTCGCCGCCATTCTGCGTCGGAAAGCTGCGAACGCAGCGCCCCATCGATGAGATCGCGCAGTTCCAGTTGACTCGCCGGCTCCGCCGCCCGGGAAACGCAGGCGTCGCGCTGGATCGCGCTGATCCGCTGATAAGTGTCGTCCTTCAGGTTCTTGGATATGAAGACCGGAGCCAACAGGGCCTGTAGTGCGACGCCCGGGACGCCGACGTCGGCTGCGTAATCACGCCAGGTCCGCCGGAAGCACATCTGGATTTGGGTGAACGTCTTGCCGGATCCTTTGGCACCCGCCACCACGCAGAGGGGAGGCTCGGTCCGGTGCGAGGTCAGCAGGTTCCGGAGTGACTCCGTCGGCAGGAACGCCGTATCGTCAGCGGTTTCGGCATACGCGAGCCGGCGGGCGAAGTCTCCGAGCCGCCCCCGGAGCGCGGCCAGATGCTCATCCGGACCGAAAGGCGACACAGGCGGACCCGCCTGCGGCGTGAATGCCGGCTCTTCCACTCGGCTCAGTTCATCCGCCAGCGGAGCCAACATATGGGTGAGTCGCTGACGACGCACCAGATCGACCACGGCCTCCCATGACGAGGGAAGCGCCAGGAGACGATCCTGAAACACGCTGAGTATCGGTTCCAGCGTGACATCTCCGTCGACTACCCGATCCTCGCCCTCCTGGCTGCCCGGCTCGAGCGTCTTGGAAATCACGTCACGCAGCATCGCCGCGGCTTGCACAGCGAGTTCGCCGTGACCCTGCGGATGGAACTGGGTGATGACAGCGGCACTCGCCGGGTCATCGGGGCGTGAGGGCGCCCTCCTGCCGAGTTCCTGGATAGTGCGGACAGTACCGATCAGTGCTTGGTCGCTGACTGTGGTGACGAAAATTCTCTGTACACGGGGGTCCAGGAGCACCGGGGCCGACAGCTCACTGCCGCCGGCTCGCAGGTCGATCAGAACGGCCCGCGCGTCGAGCTGATGGGCCAGTTGGCCCAGGGACTCTGTCAGGTAGTAGATCGACCGTTCGGGAGTCAGCAAGTCGGTGGGCTGGATGCGCGGTGGGGCGATGTCCTGCAGCGAACGTCTGGTCGGCATGACGATCACGTTGTCGATCGTCTGGTTCGGTAGGTAAGCGGACCCGAGCGTCACCGCGTCGTCGGGCCGCCCGTCCTCCGACGAATGCAGTAGCGACAGGAAGTCTTCGTAAGCGAAGTCCACCCGTCGGCCATGGGCTGCGAACATCCAGGTGATCCCGGGCGCTTCCAGATCGGCGTCGACCAGAAGCACCCGCTCGCCCCGCTGGGCAATGGCCTCGGCAAGGGCGACTCCGTGCAGCGTACGCCCCACTCCGCCCTTGAATGAGTGCAGAGCGGCGATCCGCACGTTGCCCGGGAAAGGACCGCCGGGTGGAGGCAGCGGTTGGCCGAGGGAACGGACGATACGACGCTCCCGCCAACGCGGCTCTCGTCTTGGCAGGTCGGGCTCCCGGTGCCGGACCGTGATCGGGAGCAGCCTGTTGGACAACCGCCCGGGGACATCGTCGAGCCGGAGTGCGGCGATCTCCTCATCGCGCACCAGCGAGCCCACGCCGAACTTCTCGCCCAGCCAGGACAGCGCGTCCTCACGCGACGCCCTCGGGTCGACAGTCAGCTCAACCCCGTCCCAGAACGCATCGCACTCGTGAAGCCATTCGGGCCACTCGTTGCGAACAGCGAGGTTGGCCAGGTGCGCATCAACGTCAACCCAGGTGTAGAGGCGATCAGGGACCGATATCTCGTCCGGCACGATCATGTCCTCAATTCTTGCCGACACCAGTCCAGCAACTCACGCAGCACGGCAAGGGCCTCTTTCTGGTGGTCCTTCCGCAGAGCGTGGCCATATCGCCACGCCTGGTGCAGATCACCGAAGGCCACGTGACCATGTGCGTCTGACTCGCACAGGGCTGCATCCGCTTGCAAAGAGAAGGAGAAAGTCTCAGTTCCTTGGCCAGGCGGTGCAGATCGTGGTTCCTGAGGTGCTCGGGAAGCTGCGCGGTGGACCGCAAGCCGAGGCGGTCCAGGATCGCCGCTTTCATGCCGCACTCTGCGCCGTAGAAGCTGAGCAAAGCCGCAGGCGGGCCGTCGGGCATCGACTGCGCGGCGTCCCTCTGGGCAGCGAAGCTCACGCGCAACTGGTTCCTGCCGACATCTACGGGCACGGCCGTGATCGTAGTACTACAGCAAGTAGCAGGTAGATCTTTCGGCCGTATCGGTGACGGCCATCTTCGATCTCCCGGGACGGCCTCGGCCGGATGACCTCGCGGCTCCAGCCGTCCCTGAGACGGTGCCCCGGAGTCAGCCGAGTGTGGGGACCAGGCGGACGAGGTCGGCGAGGCCGTCGGCGACGAGGTCGGCGCGGGCGGCGTCCGGGCGCTCGGAGTGCAGGTAGCCCCAGGGCCCCCGGCGGAGCAGGGCCGTCCGCATCCCGGCGCGCGCGGCGGGCAGGACGTCGTTGTCGAGCCGGTCGCCGACGTACAGGATCTGCCCGGGCTCATGGCCGCAGACGGCCGCGACCTTGGCGAAGAAGGCGGGGTCGGGCTTCTCCACCCCCCATCCGGCCGAGGTGTGGACGCCGTCCACCGGCAGGTCCATCGCGACCAGCGCGTCGTACGCCTGGGGTGGCTGGTTGCCCGCGACGACCAGGTCGTAGCCGGCCTCCCGCAGGGCCGCGAGGCCGGGCCGCACGTCCGGGTAGAGGTCGTCGGCGTCGAAGTTCTCGCGCAGCCCGTCCGGGTCCTCGCGCCGCCACGCCTCCATCTCGGCGTCGAGGTCGATGCCCGGCCTGAGCAGCTCGAACGCCTCCCGGTGGCTCCGGTCGAGGGCGGCCATGCCGCCGAGCACGCCCATGAAGGTCAGGCGCGGCACGCCCAGCCGGTCGGCCCATCGGGACCAGATCCGGGTCTCGTCGATGAGCGTCTCCCCCACGTCGAACACGAGCGCCCGGACCATGACCGCCTCTCCTTTTCGTCCTGTTACGGCAGCCACTCTATGGTGTGCCGTAACATCGCCGAACGTGAGCGAGACTCGGTATGCCCTGAACGGCATGGTATGCACCGTCGATCATCTGGCCTCCGCGGCGGGCGTCGCCATGCTCGACAGAGGCGGCAACGCGGTGGACGCGGCCATCGCCGCCAACGCCGTGCTGGCGGTCACCGCCCCGCACATGTGCGGTCTCGGCGGCGACCTGTTCGCCCTCGTCCACGACGGAACCGTGAACGCGCTCAACGCCTCGGGGCGGGCCGGCTCGGGCGCCGATCCCGGTCGGCTGCGGGCGGAGGGCCTCGGCCGGATGCCCCATCTGTACGACATCCGCTCGGTCCCGGTGCCCGGCTGCGCCGACGGGTGGCTGGCGCTGCACGAGCGGTACGCCCGCCTGCCGCTCGCCGACCTGCTGGCCCCCGCGATCCGGCTCGCGGCCGAGGGCTTCCCCGCCTCGCCGCTGCTCGCCCCGGGCGGGGAGTTCATCGGCTCGCTGCCCGGAGCGGGGGACTTCGCGGCGGCCCGCCGCGCCGGGGACGTGATCCGCAGGCCCGGCGTCGCCCGGGCACTCACCGCGCTCGGCGAGGGCGGCCGGGCGGCGTTCTACCAGGGCGAGTTCGGCAAGGGGCTGCTGGAACTCGGCGGCGGCGAGTACATCGAGGAGGACCTGGCCCGGCCGAACGCCGACTGGGTGGAGCCGCTGAGCGTCGAGGTGTTCGGGCACCGGATCTGGACCGTTCCGCCGAACTCCCAGGGCTACCTGCTCCTGCTGGCCCTGGAGATCCTCGCCGAGCTCGGCCCGCCCGCCGACCCGGCCGACCCGCGCTGGGCCCACCTGCTGGTCGAGTCGCGAGGGCGGCCGGGCACGACCGGCTCGACGTCCTCCACGAGGCCGCCGTCGCGCCGCTCGGGACGGCCGCCGCCCGCCGCGCGCTGGTCGACCCCGAGCGGCGCTCCTCCCTGCCCGACGCCCCCGCCGGGCCGGGCGACACCACGTACCTGTGCGTGGTCGACGGGGACGGCATGGGCGTCTCGCTCATCCAGTCGAACGCGTCGGGCTTCGGCAGCCTGCTCTTCGAGCCCAGCACCGGGATCAACCTGCACAACCGCGGCATCGGCTTCTCGCTCACGCCCGGCCACCCCGCGGAGTACGGCCCGGGCCGCCGCCCGCCCCACACGCTGTGCCCGGCGCTGGTCACCCGGCCGGACGGGACGCTGCGCACGGTCCTCGGCACGATGGGCGGCGACGCGCAGCCGCAGATCCTGCTGCAGCTGGTCACCCGCCTGCTCGCGCACGGCCAGACGCCCGGCGAGGCGATCGGCGCCCCGCGCTGGGCGCTCGGCAGCGGCACCGGCTTCGACACCTGGCGGTCCGCCCCCGTGGTCGAGGTCGAGGAGGGCGCGCCGTGGGCGGACGGCCTGCGCGAGCGCGGGCACGCCGTCGAGACGGTGGAGTGGGGCTCCAACTTCGGGCACGCCCACCTGATCGACCTGCTCCCGTCGGGCGTGCTCGCCGGGGCGGCCGACCCCCGCGCGCTGATCGGCGCCGCGCTCGGCCGCTGAGCTGTGTCCGGAAAACCCTGCCGCCGGGGTCACCCGGCCCGGGCGGCGGACTCGACCTGCTCCATGGCCTTGCGGATGCGCTTCTCGGAGACCGGGGTGGGAGTGCCGAGCTGCTGGGCGAAGAAGCTCACCCGGAGCTCCTCGATCATCCACCGGATGTCCCGTACGGCCTTGGCGTCCCGCTCGGCGGGCTTCAGCCGGTCGAGCAGGTCGCGGTACTCGTCCTCGACGTCGTGCACGCGGTGCATCCACTCGCGGTCGCGGCGGGGGTCGTCCGGGAGCTTGTCGAGCCTGCGCTCGACCGCCCGCAGGTAGCGGTGCACGTCCGGCAGCCGGTCGTAGCCCGTCTCGGTGACGAACCCGTCGTGCACCAGCCCGTCGAGCTGGTCGGCGATGTCGGCCCTGAGATCGGCCACGCCGCCGCCCAGCGCGCCGAGCCGGTTCTGCGCCGCGTGCCAGGCCGCCAGGACGCGCTCCACCCGGGAGACGACCTCCTCGGTCGTCTCGAACAACGAGGCGCGCACGTGGTCGCGCAGCCGCTCGAACCCTGCCTCGTCCCAGACGGGCCCGCCCGCCTCCGCCATCAGCTTGTCGGCGGCGCACGCCGTGCAGTCGTCGAACAGGGCGGCGGCCCCGCCGTGCGGGCTGCGGCTGAGGGCGAGCTTCTGCGCGGTGGTCAGGGTCCGCAGGATGGCCTTGGCCGGGTTGACCACGTTGAGCAGCAGCAGCCTCCTGGTGCCCGCCCACATGGCCCGGTCGCGCTCGCGCTCGGTCTCGAACATCCGGACCGCGACGCTCGTGCCCTCGTCCACCAGGGCCGGGTAGGCCCGCAGCCTGCCCTGCTCGAACACCTGCGGCAGGGTGCCGATCGTCCAGCCGTGCAGGCCGTCGCGTTCGAGGTCGTCGGCGGCCTTCGACAGCGTGGCGCGCAGCTTGGGTGCGAGCCGCCGCTTGAGCGCCTCCAGGTCCTTGTCCTCGTCCACCGTGCGCTTGCGGTCGTCGATCACCCGGTAGGTGATCCGCAGGTGGGCGGGGAGCTGGTCGAGGGCCCACGCGTCGCGCGGCACCTCCACCCCGGTCAGCGCCCGCAGCTCGCGCTCCAGCGCTTGCAGGAGCGGCTCGCCGCCGGGCCGTACGCGTTCCAGCACGGCCTTGGCGTAGTTGGGGGCGGGCACGAAGTTGCGGCGCAGGTTCTTCGGCAGCGACCGGATGAGCGCGGTGACGAGGTCCTCGCGCAGGCCGGGGATCTGCCAGTCGAAGCCGGTCGGGTCGACCTGGTTGAGCACGGCGAGCGGGATGTGGACGGTCACGCCGTCCGCCTCGCCCGTCTCCACCGCGCCGGGCTCGAAGCGGTAGGTCAGCCGCATCCGCTGGCCGTTCTGCCGCCAGGCGTCGGGGTAGTCCCTGGCGCTGACCCCGGCGCTGTCGTTGACCAGCATCTCCGGCGAGAACGTCAGCAGGTCGGGCGTCTCCCGCGACGCCTTCTTCCACCAGCTGTCGAAGTGCCTGCCCGAGACCACGTCGGCCGGGATCCGCTGGTCGTAGAAGTCGAACAGCGTCTCGTCGTCCACGAGGATGTCGCGGCGGCGGGCCTTCTCCTCCAGCCGCTCGACCTCCTCGAGCAGCTTGCGGTTCTCGTGGAAGAACTTGTGGTGGGTGCGCCAGTCGCCGTCGACCAGCGCGTGCCGGATGAACAGCTCCCGGCTCAGCTCGGGGTCGATGCGGCCGTAGTTGACCTTCCGCTCGGTCACGATCGGCACGCCGTACAGCGTGACCTTCTCCAGCGCGACGACGGCGGCCTGGTCCTTCTCCCAGTGCGGCTCGCTGTAGGTGCGCTTGACCAGGTGCTGCGCGAGGGGCTCGATCCAGCCGGGCTCGATCTTGGCGTTGACCCGGGCCCACAGCCGTGAGGTCTCCACCAGCTCGGCCGACATCACCCACTGCGGCTGCGCCTTGGCGAGGGCCGAGCCGGGGAAGATCGCGAAGCGGGCGTTGCGGGCGCCGATGTACTCCGTGATCGGCCTGCGGCCGTCCTGCCTGCGCTTCTCGACGACGTCCTTGACGCCGATGTGCGACAGCAGGCCGGCCAGCAGCGACTGGTGGATGCGCTGGGGATCGGCGGGCACGCTGTTGGGCACGATGCCCAGGGTCTTGGCCACCTGGCGGAGCTGGCTGTCGATGTCCTGCCACTCGCGCACGCGCAGATAGTTGAGGTATTCGGCCTTGCACAGCCGCCGGAACGCGCTCGACGACAGCTCCTTCTGCCTGTCGCGGAGGTGGTTCCAGAGGTTGAGGTAGGTCAGGAAGTCCGATTCCTTGTCGGCGAATCGGCGGTGCTTCTCGTCGGCCGCCTGCTGCTTGTCAGCCGGCCGCTCGCGCGGGTCCTGGATGGACAGCGCGGCCGCGATGATCATGACTTCGCGGGCGCAGCCGTTCTTGTCGGCTTCCAGCACCATCCGGGCGAGGCGGGGGTCGACCGGGAGCTGGGCCAGCTTGCGCCCGAGCGGCGTGAGCTGCGTGCCCTTCCCGGCCTCCCGGCCCGCGTCCTTGTCCGCGAGGGCGCCGAGCTCCAGCAGCAGGTTGACGCCGTCCCTGACCTGACGGCTGTCCGGGGGCTCCACGAACGGGAACGCCGCGACGTCGCCCAGGCCCAGCGACGTCATCTGCAGGATGACGCTCGCCAGGTTCGTACGGAGGATCTCGGGGTCGGTGAACTCCGGCCGGGAGAGGAAGTCCTCCTCGGAGTAGAGCCGGATGCACACGCCGTCCGACGTACGGCCGCAGCGGCCCTTGCGCTGGTTGGCCGACGCCTGGGAGACCGGCTCGATCGGCAGCCGCTGGACCTTCAGGCGGTGGCTGTAGCGGGAGATCCGGGCCGTGCCCGGATCGACCACGTACTTGATGCCGGGAACGGTCAGCGAGGTCTCGGCGACGTTGGTGGCGAGCACGATGCGCCGGCCCCTGTGGGGCTGGAAGACCCGGTGCTGTTCGGCGGCCGACAGCCGCGCGTACAGCGGGAGGACCTCCTCGGGACGGCCCTTGAGCGCGTCGGCGGTGTCGCGGATCTCCCGCTCGCCGCTGAGGAAGACCAGGATGTCGCCCGGCCCCTCGGCGCACAGCTCGTCCACGGCGTCGACGATGGCCTGGGTCTGGTCGTCGTCCTCGTCGACCGGGCGGTAGCGCACCTCCACCGGATAGGTGCGTCCGGACACCTCGATCACGGGCGCCGGCTCGCCACCCGGCCGGGCGAAGTGCCGGGCGAACCGCTCGGGGTCGATGGTCGCGGAGGTGATGACCACCTTGAGGTCGGGCCGTTTGGGGAGGAGCTGCTTGAGATAGCCCAGGATGAAGTCGATGTTGAGGCTGCGCTCGTGCGCCTCGTCGATGATCAGCGTGTCGTACTGCAGCAGGAGCGGGTCGGTCTGCATCTCGGCGAGCAGGATGCCGTCGGTCATCAGCTTGACCAGCGTCCCGTCGCTGGAGTGGTCGGTGAAGCGGACCTTGTAGCCGACCGCCTCCCCCAGCTCGATCGACAGTTCCTCGGCGATGCGCTCGGCGACCGTGCGGGCGGCGATGCGGCGCGGCTGGGTGTGGCCGATGAGGCCGTGGACCCCCCGGCCGAGCTCCAGGCAGATCTTGGGGATCTGGGTGGTCTTCCCCGAGCCGGTCTCGCCGGCCACGATGACGACCTGGTGGTCCCTGATGGCCTCGAGCAGGTCGTCCTTGTGCCGGCTGACCGGCAGCTCGGGAGGGTAACTGAGAGCGGGAACGGCCGCGCGGCGCGCGGCCACGCGGCGTTCCGCGGCCTCCACGTCCCCCGCGATCTCCTGGACGACGGACTGGCGGGCGGCGCGGTCGCGGACCCGGCGCATGCCGTCGAGACGGCGGCGCAGCCTGCGCTGATCGCGCAGCATCAGGTCGGGGAGGCGGGCCTGGAGATCGGCGAGCGTGTTCATTCCATGCTCAAGGATAGGCAACGCCCCCCGCCGATCTGCCAGCCGTTTTTCCGGCGGCCCCGTCAGGGCGTGTCAGCGGCGGCGCGGCGGCTGGTACTTGTACCCCACGTTGCGGACGGTCACGATGCGGCCGGCGTGCCGGCCCAGCTTGCGGCGCAGCCTGAGAACGTGCACGTCGACCGTACGGCCGCCCTCGTCGTCGTACCGGTCCCAGACGGCGGCCATGAGCTGGCGGCGGTTGTAGACCCGGCCGGGGGCCGAGCTGAGGTAGTCGAGCAGCTCGAACTCCCGGAAGGTCAGCTCGATCTCCTCGCCGCCGGCCCGGGCCACCCGCGCGGCCCGGTCCAGGACCAGTTCCTCCTCCTCGCCGGGGGCGTCCCGGCGCGGCGGGGCCGCGGGCGCACGCTCCCGCAGGACCGGCGGCTCCGGCGCGTCCGCCGCGGTCCCGGCGGGCACCAGGTAGCCCACGATCATCAGCACGGCGCCGGTCTCCGGCACCGGGAGCACCCCGAGCACGGACCCCTGCCCGAGGTCGGGGGGGCTCATGGCCCTGCTCGCGCCTGCGCTCCACAAAGTCGATCACGTTCTGGTGGGACATGCCCCTCTCCTTGCCTCGTGGCGTACCGGACGGTTGTGACCGCGGTCGTCAACAGGCGGCGGCGCAGACGCGCAGCAGGTCGATGTGCCGGCGCTGGGTCAACCTCCCCGAGGAACTCATGGGATCATCATGACAGCGATATTACCCGCTGTCCAGGTAGGAATAAGGGAGATCTATCGCTCAGGGGATGCGCGCGGCCCCCGCGGCCGCCATCGCCGCGCCGATGATCCCGGCCTCGTTCCGCAGCACGGCGGGCACCACCGGGGTGTCCCCGAGGTCGACGTACGGCAGGAACCTGTCCGCCTTCTTGCTCACGCCCCCGCCGACGACGATCAGGGTGGGCGACAGCAGGTCGCGCATGTGCCCGAGGTACTCCTCCACGCGCCGGGCCCACTTGTCCCAGCTCAGGTCCTCCTCCTCGCGCACCCGGTCGGACGCGCGGTGCTCGGCCTCCTTGCCGCGGATCTCGATGTGGCCGAACTCGGTGTTGGGCACGAGCGCGCCGTCTACGAAGAGCGCGCTGCCGATGCCGGTGCCGAAGGTCAGCATGAGCACGACCCCGTGCCGGTCCCGGCCCGCGCCGAAGGTCATCTCGGCGACGCCGGCCGCGTCCGCGTCGTTGAGCACGACCGCCTGCTCGCCGAACAGGTCGGCGCCCTTCACTCCGATCCACGACTTGTCCACGTTGGCCGCCGTCCTGACGACCCCGTCGAGGACCACTCCGGGGAAGGTGACGCCCATCGGGCCGGTCCAGGAGAAGTGCTCCGCGATCTCGCGTACGGCCTGGGCGACGGCCCCCGGCGCGGCGGGCCGCGGCGTCGGGATGCGCAGGCGCTCGCGGGTGAGCACGCCGGCGGCCGTGTCCACCGTGGCGCCCTTGATCCCGGAACCGCCGATGTCGATGCCCAGAACTTCCATGACTTCCCTCCTGGTCCGGCTGGACGGCTACCCAGCCGCCCCCGCCTCATGCGCGGTCGCGAGTATCGCACGACGTCGTGGGACCGGCCGGGTTACAGGAGGACAGGCCGGGTACGCCCCGAATCGGGGCAAATCACCGCAAGGGGGACACGCATGATCAGCACACTCCACAAAATGGGACTGCGCTCCAACGTGATGTACGGCGCCGCTTTGGGGTCGATCGGAATGTCGATCGCCTCGTGGGTCATCTCGAACAAGTACGAGGCGGCCGGCATCGAACGCGCCGACCGCTGGGCGTTGTTCGTCGGCGAGTGGGCGCCGACCTTCTTCGCGATAGGGATCGCCCTGCGCATGGAGGAGATGGCCGAGGAGAAGGGGCGGGAGACCCCCGAGTGGCAGGAGCAGAGCAGCGACATCCGCCGCCCCACCCGCGCCGGCGTGTAGCGGACGGGCAAGGGCTTCCACGAGCGGCCCGGGGGATCCGCCGGTCCCCCGGGCCGCTCCGTGCACGCCCCCGGCCGTTCCCGGGAAGTGTCAGGCCGCGGCCCGCATGTGTCCGAGCGCCCATTCCTCGAAGGTCGTGAGCGGGATGCCGAGGGCCCGCGCGTACTCGGGGCGGGCGGGCTGACCGATCGTGTCGATGAACTCGTGTGAAGTGATGCCGGCTCCCGGCATTCCCGCGGCGACCGCCTCCTCCATGGTCATGTCGGGCGCGGTCAGCTCGGTGCCCAGCGCCCGGGAGAGGACCCCGGCGATCTCCCTCATCGTCAGGTGGTCACTGGCCAGTTCCAGCTCGACCCCGTGGAACCGCTCCGGCGCGGCGATGGCCGCGGCGGCCGCCGCGCCGATGTCGTCGACCGCGACGAGGGAGAGCCGGGTGCCGGGCTTCAGCACGGTCACGATGCCCCCCTCGACACCACGGGGCAACAGGTACGCCAGGGACGGAAGGAAATTGTCCATGAAGAAGCCCGGCTTGATGATCGTCCAGTGCGTGAAGCCCGCCTCACGCACCCGGTCCTGGATGCCGGCCTTGGCGGCGTAGTAGGGCTCGAGCGACGCCCAGCGGCCTTCGGCCCAGCCGGGGGCCTCGGTGTGCTGACCCGCGCCGGAGACGGACGTGTGCACGAACTGCGGCACGCCCGCGGCCAGGGCGCCTTCGATCAGGTTGACGGCCTGGGTCAGCTCGCCTTCGAAGTCGAGGGTGTCTCCCTTCGGCTGGGGCATCTGCACCGAGAAGACGGCCCGGGCCCCTCGCGCGGCCCTGATCAGCGAGTCGCGGTCGTCGAGGTCGCCGACGACCAGTTCGGCGCCGAGCGCTTCGACCACCCTCGCTCGCTCGGTCGCGGGGTCACGGACGAGCGCCCGTACGGGAACGCCGTTCGCGAGCAGGGCGCGGGCGGTGGCGCCGCCCTGCCGTCCGGTGGCGCCGGAGACCAGGACGGGTGCGGAATCGGTGGGCATGAGGCCCCTCCTGTGGTGTGCGTCGACAAAACGGCGGGCCCCGCCGTTTATGCTTCGGTAAGATACGGCGGACCCCGCCACTTAGCAACCATGAGGTGACGCCATGCCCCTCCAGCGCGCGGACGCCCGGCGCAACTACGCGCGCCTGCTCGCCGTGGCCAAGGAGGCGATCGCCGTGGACGGCCCCGACGCGTCCATGGAGCAGATCGCCCGCACCGCGGGAGTCGGATCCGCCACCCTGCGCCGGCACTTTCCCAGCCGCCACGCGCTGCTTGAGGCGGTCTTCCGTGAACGGGTCGAGACCCTGTGCGCCCACGCCCGGGACCTGACCGGCAGGGCCGACACCCGGGCCGCGCTGCTGGAATGGCTGAGCGCCGTCCTCGCGGACGCCGCGACCATCCGGGGGCTGGCCACCGCGCTGACCCGGGACCGGGCGGACGACCCCGACGTGGCGCACGAGCACTGCTGCTCGGCGCAGCTCACCGAGGCGGGCGGCCCGCTGGTGCGCCGCGCCGCGGACGACGGCGCGCTGGCGCCGGGCGTGACCATCGGCGACCTGCTCGCCCTGATCACCGGCATCGCCCTGGCCACGGAACACCACCCGGACCCCGCCGCCGACGCACAGCGGCTGCTCGGCCTGTCCATAGCGGGAGTCAGCCCCCACCAGGGGTGACGGGACCGGCGCGCCGTGCTCCGTTAGGCTCGGCCCGCGTGACCCCCGATGCCGCCGCCGTCGCACGCTGGCTGCGTACGCGGCCCGCCCGCGCGGCCGGCACCCGCGTGCTGGCCGTCGAGGGACGCTCGGGCGCGGGAAAGTCGACACTGGCCGCCGCCGTGGCCGCGGCGCTCACCGCGCCGGTCGTCCGCATGGACGACCTGTACGACGGCTGGGACGGCCTGCAGGCAGGGGTGGACGCCCTGCTGGAATGGGTGCTGCGTCCCCTGGGCCGCGGGGGCCGGGCACGCTGGCGGCGCTACGACTGGACGCGGGGCCGGTACGCCGAATGGCACGAGGTGCCCGAGACGGACGCCGTCGTGATCGAGGGCGTGGGCTGCGGCGCCCGCGAGGCGGGGCCGTACCTCAGCGGGCTGGTGTGGCTGGAGGCCGGCGAGGAGGTCCGCAGGGCGCGGGCACTCGCCCGCGACGGCGAGCTGTACGCGCCCCACTGGCGGCGCTGGGCCGAGCAGGAGCAGCGCTACTACGCCCGCCACGACGTGCGCTCCCGGGCCGACCTCGTCATCGTCACCGGCTGAGCCGCGTCATGCCGCCCAGACCTTGTCCCGGCTGAGCCGTCAGGAGCGGATCCGCACGCCGACCTCGTCGAGCCGCGTCAGCAGGTCGGCGGGGTCGGCGTACACGCGGAAGGCGCCGGTGCGCTCCAGCTCGTCCCTGCCGTAACCGCCGGACAGCAGCCCGACGCCCAGGGCGCCCGCGCGCCGCGCGGCCAGCAGGTCCCAGACGCTGTCGCCGACGACCATGGTGAACCTCGGCTCGACGTCCAGCAGCGCCGCGCCCGCGAGGAACAGGTCCGGGTCGGGTTTGGCCCGGCGCACCTGGTCGCGGTGGACGAGCGGCACGCCGGGCGGCAGTCCGAGCATGTCCAGCGCGTGCCGGGCGGTGTCGGCCCGGCTGCTGGTCGCGATCGCCCAGCGGATGTCGTTGTCGGACAGCCGCTTCAGCAGCTCGGTCGCGCCCGGCAGCGGGCGCACCGAGTCGATCTGCTCCAGATACGCCTCGGCGTGCGCCTGCTGCAGGTCCTCGATCTGCTCGTCGCTCAGGGAGACGCCGGTCTCCCGCAGCAGCGCGTTGACGAGCAGGCCGCCGCTCATGCCGATCCTGCGGTGGATGCGCCACACCGACAGGTCGATGCCGACCCCGCGGAGGGCGGCGCGCCAGGCGATGACGTGCTGGTAGACGCTGTCGATCAAAGTGCCGTCGAGATCGAAGAGGAAGGCCGGGTCGGGCGGCTCCGGATAGTCGAATCGCGCGTTCATCTTGGCCGTTCTCACCGGCCGGCGCCCGCCGAAACACGTCCGGCCGCCTTCACACGTCCTCGGCCGGTGATCCAATATCCATCAGATGCGTTACAGGACTGCTTTACACCTCTTGGCGCTGCTGATGGTGTCGGCCTGTGGAGGAGCGCAGGACGCCGCGCTACCGAGCTCCGGGCAGCCTCCCGCATCCCCGCCGACGCCGCGGCGGAGACCGCCGCCTCAGCCGCTCCCGGCGCGGCCGCCACGAATGTCACGCTGACCGACGTCAAGGCCGGGCGCCGATACCTGCCCGGCCGCCTCCAGGTGCCGGCCGACGGCGGCGGCATCGACTCCTACTGCGCTTGCAGCGGCTTGTCCGGAGTGCGCTCGAGCACGGAGAAGTTCAGGCCGGGCCAGGTGAGGGAGTTCTGGGGCCTGTTCGCGCTTCCCGAGGATTCCGCCACGCTGAACGTCGGGATCGCCGGCTTCCGGGAACTGCGGGTGCCCGTCCGATAGCGCCGGCCGCCGGTGAACGACGGGCACCGGGCGTCCGGGCGCCGCTCAGCCCAGTCCCGCGCGGTACTCCTCGTCGGTCACCGGCCCGTGCCAGTGCGTCCTGCCGCTCGCCGTTACGGCGATGTGCACCAGCGTGTCGTCGTCGACGGCGCCGTGCCAGTGCTTCTCGCCCGGCTGCACGTGGACCCAGTCGCCCGGCCCGATGAGCGTGCCCCTGGTCTCGCCCCAGCGCGTCACCACCCCGCGCCCCGACAGCACGTACAGCGCCTGCTCCCCGTCGTGGGTGTGCCAGCCGGAGCGGGCCCGCGGGTCGTAGGAGAAGCGCTGGGCGCGCAGGCCGTCCGGCTCCACCGCCTTCAGCGCCTCCGCCTCCCACACGCCGTCGGTGAACCTGTCCGGTCCCGGCCGGGTGGCCTTGATCTCGCCTTCGCGTACGAACCTCATCGTCCACTCCCTTCGCCATGGGCCGGCCACGTCAGGCCGGCGCCGCTCGCACCCATCCCCGGTCGCCGCCGAGAAAGCCCTCCATCGTGAGCCCGGCCTCGCGCAGCAGTGCCTCGAACCGGTCGTCCGTGCGGCGCCTGCTGACGAACGTGTGGGTCCATCGCCGGTCCCCCAGGACGTACTCCATCGTCGCGGCGAGCAGATCCGGCTCCGGCCTGCTCACGTCCGTCATCCGGATCACCCGTCCGTCGCGGCGCGTCTCCGACGGCCCCACCGTGTCGTACCACTCGGGCGGCTGACGCTGCAGGATCACGCGCCCGCCCGGGGCGACGTGGCGGCGGCAGGTCCGCAGGAACGCGCGGCACAGGTCGTCGTCGGCGGTGTCGATCACGTACGACATCAGCAGGACCACGTCGAACACCCTCGGCAGGGACAGGTCCTGGATGCGGGACAGAACCGTCTCCGCTCCGTGGATGTGGGCGAGCATCTCGGGCGACTCGTCCACCGCGACCACCTCGTGGCCGAGCGCGAGGAGGGCGTGGGTGATCCGGCCCACCCCGGCGCGAGCTCGAGGATCGCCGCGCCCTCCGGTATCGCGGCGTGGACGATCTCGGGTTCGCCGTTGGGCGTGAGCGTCGCGTAGTAGTCGACCGCGCACCCGTCCGGAGTGATCGGGCCGGGGCCGGTGGCGTGATAGATCCGTTCTGGCGGCATGATCACATTCTGCGTCACGGGCCCGGCAGTGGCCGAGCGATGGCGATTTGTCCGATTTCTGCCGGGTATTTCTTCCATGATGAGTTCTGCCGGACGGAGGTGACAGGCATGGGCGTTCCGATGCGACGGGAGTCCAGGGGTCTCGTTCCCGACCTGTTCGACCTGCTGGAGGCGCCGATGGCCGCGCTCCGGCCGATGGCCGGGCAGCAGATGCGGCTTGAGGACTACGTGAAGGACGACCGGTACGTGCTGCGCGCCGAACTGCCCGGAATCGACCCGGACAAGGACGTGGAGATCAGCGTGTCGAACGGCGTGCTGACCATCCACGCGGAGCGGCGCCACGAGGAGCGGCAGGCGCACCGCACCGAGTTCCGGTACGGAGCCTTCACCCGGTCGGTCGTGCTGCCGCCGAACGTGGACGAGAACGACGTGAAGGCCACCTACGACAAGGGAATCCTCGAGGTGAGCGTGCGGCTCGCCGAGGAGCGGGAGGAGCGCAGGCGAATCCCGATCGAGAAGCCGGGAGCCGGGCAGCAGCAGAGCTGAAGCGGCCCACGCCGGCCGTCCGCACCGCGCGGACGGGCCCGAGCCGCGTCGGCGGCCCGCTCGACGTCCTCCCTCGTCCGGCGACTGTCGCTCGGCCGACTCAGTCAGGGCGCCGACGGGGACCGTACGACGGCGACCGGGCACTCGGCGTGGTGCAGCACTCCCCGGCTGACCGAGCCGAGCATCGCCGAGCCCACCACGCCTCTGCCGTGGGAGCCGACCACGAGCAGGCCGGCCCCGCGTGACGCCTGGACGAGCGCGTCGACCGGGTGTCCGTAGGCGATCTCCTCGCGCACCGGCACCTCGGGATACCGCCTCCGCGGGTCCGCCAGCTTCTCCCGCGTGACGCGCTGCCGGGCCTCGCGCACCTCCTCCACGTCGTAGGTGATCTCGGGCGCGAGCGGATGGGCGGGCAGGTGCCAGGCGTGCACGGCCCGCAGCGCGTCGCCGTGCGCCCTGGCCTGCTCGAAGGCGTACTCCAGGGCGGGCTCGCATTCGGGCGAGTCGTCCACGCCCACCGCGATCTCCCCCCTCTCGCCGCTCCAGCCGGGCCGTACGACGACGACCGGGCAGGGGGCGTGACCGGCGACGTGGATGCTGACCGACCCGATGACGATGCCGGCGAAGCCGCCGAGTCCCCTGCTGCCGAGCACGATCTCGACGGCCTCCTTGGCCTTGTCCCGCAGCACGCGGGAGGGGATGCCCTCGATGATCTCCGTACTGATCCTCACGTCCGGCTGCCGCTCGCGCGCCACGGCCTCCGCGGCGGACAGCGCCCGCTCTGCGTGCGCGGTGAGCGGGTCGCCGCCCGCGACGGGGAACTTCGGGATGCCGTACGCCCAGTGGTCGACGACGGAGACGAAGCGCAACGGGCAGCCGCGGCGGGCCGCGTCGTCCGCGGCCCACCGCACGGCGGCCGTCGCGGCGGGCGAACCGTCGGTGCCGACGATGATCGGGCCGGACATGGACGCTCCTTCCTGATCTGCGTCTTGCTCACCGGGCCTTCCCGAACCTCCTCCATGTGACCACCGGAGGCCGCGGCCCTCCAGGGTCGTAGGTCCTCGGCCCGGGGCCGGTGCCGGGGCCGCGCGGCCGAGAGGGATGCTGGAGTCCTGGAGGTGGTCCGACATGGAATCGAAGCGCTGGACCGTCGAGATCTTCGTGAACGAGGACGACAACGACGACGTCACCACCGCGACCGCCGTGCTCTACACGCCCACGGGACGACGCCACGAGAGCGTCGGCCGAGCCCGCCGCAACCCGGCCGACCGGCCCGTGCCCGACATCGGCGACGAACTGGCGGCCGGAAGAGCCCTCGCCGACCTGGGGGCGAAGCTCATCGGGGACGGCGCGGAGGACGTGGCCCAGCTCGCCGGCCCCGCCTACGAGTCGTACTGAGACCGTGACCCGCGCTCCGGCGATGCCGGCGGCGGCCTGTGCGTGCCGGAGGCCGGAGCGCCGGGGACGGGCCCGGTAGCGGAGCCGGCGCCCGGGGGCTCCGCCCGAGCCCCCGGGAGTCCGCGCTCCCAGCCTCATTCCACCGGGCCTCATTCCAACGGGTCCTCATTCGACCGGGCCTCATTCGACCGGGTCCTCATTCCACCGGGTCGGCCGGGCCCTCGCCGAGGAGCCCCGCGGCTCGCATCTCCTCCGTCAGCCAGGCCATGGCCGCCTGCTCGCCTCCGGCCGGGCCGGTCCCGCCCGCCGGTGTGCCGTTCGCCGTACGGGACCTGACGGGACGTCACCGGCCGGGCCTCCGGGTGCGGCCCGCGCCGGGCCGGTGCCGGTGCCGTACGGCCGGGCGGCCGGCCGTTCCCCGCGCTTGCCCCGTCGTCCCCGCGCCGCCGGGCGCCCTGCCCTGGTCGGCCGCCGGGACACCGCCGCTCCCGGTGGCGCGCCCGCGCCGCCGCCGGTGACGAGACCGCCGGGCACCGGCCCGTTGGCCGTCGTGCTCGCACCGTACGCCGCCTGCGGCGGCATTCCGGACTGTGCCCCGGGGCCCGTCTGTCCGCCCTGGCCCGCATGTCCGCAGTCGCCGCCCGGCCCCCAGGCCGCCGACACGAGCAGTCCCGCGCCGGTCATCTCGGCGGTGAGCTCCCCGAGCAGTGTGTCCGCCTCGACCGGCTCCGGCGTGATCTGCGCGAGTGCCGGTGCGAGAGCGCGCAGCGCGTTCGGCATCCCCGCGCCGGTGCGGTGGAGGTCGCCGAGGTTCAGCGGGACGCAACTCGACCTGATGATGTGGAAGAGGTGATCGACCCGCCGCGCGTCCCGCCCGCTGTAGGGGCCCCGGAAGTCGCCGTGGTGGGCGAGCACCAGGGCCGCGAGGCCGGCGACGTGCGGCGCGGCCATGGAGGTGCCGTCCAGTGCGGCGTACCCGTCCGGGGGCACGGCCGACAGCACGGCCACGCCCGGCGCGCACACGTCGATCTCCGGACCGTGACAGGTGAAGCGCGGCGAGAAGTAGCCGTCGCCCGTCATCGGCCCGCGGATCTCGGCCTCGTGGGCGGTGCCGGGCGGGAACGCGTCGGCCTTGCCGACGGCCGCGACGGTCAGCACGCCGGGCAGGATGCCGGGGAAGCCCACCGGTCCCCCGTCGTTGCCTGCGGCCACCACGCACGCCACCCCCGCCTCGCGCGCCTGCTCGATCTTCGCGGCCACGAGCGGGGAGTGGTGCCTGCTCGCCAGGCTCAGGTTGACCACGTCGATCCGCTGCTCGATGCAGTAGTCCAGCGCCTCGATGAGGTCGCTGAACCGCCCGCCCGGGAAGATCTTGCAGGCGTGCACCTCGGCCTCGACCGCGAAGCCGACGACGCCGCCGCCGTCGTCGCGCCCGAGACGACCGCCGCGCAGTGCGAGCCGTGGTAGGCGGCGTCGACGGACCAGCCGTCCGGCTCGCCGCCGACGAGGTCGACGCCGGCGCGGACGCGGTCACGCAGGTCGGGGTGCCGTACGTCGGCCCCGGAGTCGATGATGGCGATCCTGACGCCCGCGCCGCGCAGCGTGGGCGGCAGGCGGTCGAGGTTCATCGCCTGCTGGCCCCAGCCGAAGACCTGCTTGCCGGGGAAACCGCTGAAGGTCTCCGACAGGCGCATCGGCTCGATCAGATTGTCGCGGGTCGTGGACAGGGCGGGGCGGTCGATGTGGACGCTCCAGTAGCCGGAGCGCGGCCGGACCGTCACCCCGGTGATCGACTCGGGCGTCTCCCCCACCATCGTGACCACCGCGCGGCCGTCGGCCCCGGTGGACGTCTGGGCGGGCCAGCCGTGTCCGGTCACCAGGACGCTCGCGCCGGGCAGCGGCGTGCCGTCCGCGTCCCTGACCAGGAAGGCGAACGTGCTCTCCACGCCCGGCGGGACCACCGCCGGGGCGGGCCGCCGCCTGCGCGGCGGCTGGGGCACGTCGCTGTAGGTGAGCAGCCGGTCGCGCTCGAAGTAGAGCTGCGGATACTGCCGTCGCAGCGCCTCGACGTGCTCGGCGGTCATCTCCGCCACGACCACAGCGGGGAACCCGGGTGCCTGAGCCCCCGGGTTCCCCGCCGTCCCCCGCAGGCGGCGCAGCACGCGCACCTCGGGGTCGTCCTCCAGCAGCCTGCGCACCGTGTCGCCGTCGAGAGCCGGCACGGCTGCTCCCGGCGCCGCCGGATGCGGCTGGGGCAGCGCGGCCACCATGTAGCGCCGCGGCCGGGGCTCCACCGGCTGCGGCGCCTGGCGGGACGCCTGCCGCCCCCGCGGGGACGCCGGGCGCGGCTCCTCGCTTCCGTCCTTGGGCTTGTCGTTACTGGTCACAAACGTCTCCGACTCTCCCCAGCTCAGGCTGGCGTGGCCGGCCGCGCCTCGTACGGCGCGGCCGGCAGTTCAGGCTCTGTCATCACATTTCGCCGGTCTCGGGACGGCGGGGGCCCGGACCGGCCGCCGGCCGGTCCGGGCCACCGAGGTGATCACGTCACAGCAGTGGAACCGTGGGCCGTCCGGGGGTGACGGCGCCGAGCGCGAACTGGATCTGCGCCAGGCACGCGTCGTACCGCCCGGCCCGGTACAGCTGTACCGCCTGCACCAGCAGCGGGATGATCCCCGCGACCTGGGGCGCCTGCGGGAGTGACGCCTGCAGCCAGCCGTACAGCCGCTGGAGCGTCATGGCGCAGTGCGCCTGCAGCGGCGCGACCGGCGCCGGATGCCCCGTCGCGGCTCCCACGGCCGGGGGCGTCACCGGACCCATCCCGGGACCCATCGACTCCACGGTGTTCCTCCGATCAGAGTGCGGCACCGGCCGGCACCGGGACCTGCTGAGCGGCCTGCTGGTGCAGCTGGCCGTACGGCTGGCCGTAGGCCTGGCCGTAGACCTGCGACAGCGGCTGCATGGTCAGCGGGACCTGCTGCCCGTACGCCCCGTGGATCGAGGGGACGCCGAACTGGAGGGCCTGCTGGCCGGGGTGCTGCGCGTACGCCTGGGTGGCGTACGGCTGGCCGTAAATCTGCGGGATCTGCTGGGCCTGGGCCTGGATGGCCTGCAGGGCCTGCAGAACCTGCGGCGGAAGCACCTGCTGCTGAACCTGCTGCTGGATCTGCTCGCGGACCTGGTGCTGGTAGAGCACGCCCTCCAGCATCTGGCGGGCCGCGGGAGCGCCGTAACGCACGCTGTACCGCGCGACCTTGGTCCAGAAGGTCACCGGGCTCACCAGGTGCTCCTGCGGGAGGATGTGCTCCTCCTGCTGGATCATCGCCAGCGGCGACAGCTGCTGCTGCAGCCCCGGGATCTGCTGACCGAGCTGCTGCAGGGGCGAGATCTGGTGCTGAGCGCCGTACCCCAGCGTGGTCGCCATGGTCGCGGGATTCATAGCTGTGAACGTCATATTCACTCCTTCGGAGCCAGTAGGTCCGGCCCATCGCCGATGTGATTACATCGCGTGACAGATCAGTCGCACAACGTTATAGGAGTAATGAGTGGATAAGGCCGACTTGGCACTTGGCCGTCGACCCCAACCGACATCTCTCGTTGCCTTGACAATTTTGTTTGTCGGAGGCCATAGTTGAGGCATGGAAGACGTGGCGGTGATCGAGGATCCGGCGGCCGCGGAGGCCTCCCTGGATCCGATGCGGGCGCGGTTGCTCGCCGAGCTGACGGAGCCCAACTCGGCGACCATGCTGGCGGCCAAGGTTGGGCTGCCGAGGCAGAAGGTGAACTACCACCTCAAGACCCTGGAGCGGCACGGCCTCGTGGAGCTGGTCGAGGAACGCCGCAAGGGTAACGTCAACGAGCGGGTCATGCGGGCGACGGCGGCGGCGTTCGTGATCTCTCCCGCCGCGCTGGCGTCGGTCGCGCCCGATCCCTCACGCGCACCCGACCGGCTGTCGGCGCGGTGGCTGCTCGCGCTCGCCGCCCAGCTCGTACGCGACGTGGGCGCGCTGATCGTCGGAGCGTCGCAGGCACGCAAGAAGCTCGCGACGTTCGCCATCGACGGCCGGGTGCGCTTCGCCTCGGCCGCCGACCGAGCCGCGTTCGCCGAGGAGTTGTCGGCCGCCGTGGCCGCGCTCGTGAGCAAATACCACGACGATTCAGCCGAAGGCGGGCGCGAGCACCGCCTGGTCGTCGCCGTCCATCCCGCCGTCCCCCGGACGGCCGACCCAGAGGAGCGCTGAAGACGTGCCCCACGAGTTCGAACTGCACAAGGAAATCGAGCTGGACGCGACCCCCGAGCAGGTCTGGGAGGCGATCGCCACCGGCCCGGGGGTGGACTCCTGGTTCATGGGGCGCACCGAGATCGAGCCCGTCGAGGGCGCCGCGGCCGGTTCACCATGTTCGGCAGCAGCGAGGGCACCACCGTGACCGCGTACGAGCCCGGCAAGCGGTTCGCGTACCGCGGCGACGGCAACCCCGACGGCACGTTCATGGCGATGGAGTACCTCATCGAGGGACGCGACCACGGCAGCACGGTCCTGCGCCTGGTGCAGCACGGCTTCCTCGGCGACGACTGGGAGACCGAGTTCGAGGCGATGCGCGCCGACTGGGACATGTACCTGCACAAGCTCGCGCAGTACCTCACCTACTTCCGGGGACGCCCGGCCACCGTCGTGTCCGCCGTACGCCCCCAGGCGGCCGAGAACGAGCCGGCCTGGGCGGCGATCAAGGACGCGCTGGGCCTTGCGGGCACCGTCCGCGTTGGCGACACCGTACGGCTCACGGTGGACGGGCTGGCGCCGGAGGACGGGGTGGTCGACTACACCGGCTTCCCGACCTGCCTCGGCGTGCGGACCGCCGACGGGCTCTACCGGTTCATCCACTCCGGCCCGAAGCGGGGCAACGTGGTGGTCCTCGGACACCACGTCTTCGCGGAGGACGCCGACCAGGAGCAGGTCGAGGCCGCCTGGCGGTCCTGGCTCTCCCAGCTCTTCCCCTGACCCTCCCTCCGACGAGAACGCGCGTCCGAACTCCTGACCACGAAGGGCATGACGATGACGAACACCCCCGACCTCGAATACACCATCACCCGCGTCCTGGACGCTCCCCGCGAGACCGTCTTCGAGGCGTGGACCGAGCCGGAGCGCTTCAGCCAGTGGTTCGGCCCGCACGGCTTCACCACCCCGGTCTCGCTGATCACCATGGACCTGCGTCCCGGCGGGGAGTGGAGCGCGTGCCTCGTGTCGCCGGAGGGCGCGAAGGCCCCCCTCGGCGGGGTCTACCGGGAGATCGCGGCGCCCGAGCGGCTGGTGTTCACCACCGGCGACCCGGACAACCAGGAGGGCGCCGTGGCCTCGGTCGCGACCCTCACGCTCACCGACCTCGGGAACCGTACCGAGATGAGGTTCACCCAGGAGGGCTACAACACCGACGAGGCGCACGCCGAGGCCGCGAAGGCGGGCTGGCTCCAGTTCTTCGACCGGCTCGCCGAGCACCTCGCCTGAGGTCTCCCCGGCCGTACGCGGCGCCCCCGGGGGACGCGGCGTACGGCCAGGTCGTGCGGGCTCGGATGGCACGGCCGTCAGGCCCAGATGGCACAGGGGATGCCGTCGGAGAAGACCTCGGGAGGATCGGGCAGGGGCCGGGCCTCCCCGGACGCCACCCGCAGGGCCGTCCAGGCGGCGGCGCCCGCGTCGAGCACGTCGTCCACCCCCGCCGCCGCCCCCGCCCGGCCGAGGTCGCCCGCGAGCACGACGCCGGCCGCCGCCAGCAGTTCACGCCGCCGCTCGGCCCCCGCCCACGTCGTCTTCGGGTGCGGCAGGGGCGCCCCGGCGAGCCGGGCGAAGCTCAGCTCGGGGTGGATCTCGACGACCCGCCTGCCCGCCTCCCGCACCCAGCGCTCGACCTCCAGCAGCTTCTCCTTGAGCCCGAACGCCTGGCGGGAGACGCCCTCGCCGGTCAGGCGGCGGTTGACGGCCACGGCCGAGGCGTAGTCGTCCGCCTCCAGCGCGGCGCGCGCCGGGGTCATGAACACCGACCGCCACCGGGGGCCGAGCTCCGCGCGCGCCAGCACGTCGGCCCGGCGGCGGCCCCGGCCAGGAGGGCCGCCGGGGTGAGCGTCGGGGAGGCCGTCGGGCAGGCCGATCGGCATGTCCACCGCCACGACGGCGACCTCGCCGTCCGCGTCCGCCAGGGCGACCAGGTCCGCGACGCGAGGCGCGAAGTAGGCGCGGGCCGCACCCCCGTCCCCGGGGCCGGCGGGCGGGACCACCCCGATCCAGCCCGCCCTGCAGGCGTCGACGCCGAGCACACGAACACCGGGCACACGAACACCGGGCACACGAACATGGGTCATACGGCCATGCTCAGCCCTGGCGGGGGACGACGTGGCCGAAGCGGAACAGGTTCGCCGGGTCGTAGACCTCGCGCAGCTTCGCCAGCCGCCGCAGCGTCTCCTCCGGCCAGGCCCGGGAGATCTGCTCGGGGGCCAGGGCGCCGCCCTGGAAGTTGATCTGCGCGCCGCCGGTCGACCAGGGCGCGGCGGCCTCGATCACGGCCCGTACGGCGGCGGGGACGGCCGTGTCCATCAGCTCGGGCACCGGCGCGCCGATGGCCAGCAGCGTGAAGGCGGCGTCGCGCCCGCCCGACGGGCGTTCGGCTCCTTGGGCCGGCGGGCGAGCGCGCCGCCGAGCTGGCGGAGCTCGACCACGGCAAGCGGAACCGGCGCGGCCGGACCGGCGACCGCGAGCAGCGCCTCCACGGTCTCCGCGGTCAGCTCGCGCAGCAGCGCGCCCCGCTCCGCGACCGGCATGGGCTGGGTCGGGTCCTGGTGGATGGAGTCGATCGCCGCGTACGGCAGGGGCCCCACGGCGTCGAGCACCGGCTCGGCCACGGCCCGTATGGGGGTCAGCAGTGCCTCGGCCTCCTGCCCCTCCCCCACGTGGGCGACCCGCAGGTGCACGACGAACCTGCCGCTGAGCTGGGGCGGCAGCTCGGGCAGCGGGGGCAGGCGCAGCAGCGCGACCGAGGTGGTGGTGGTCTCCGGCAGCGTGCCGGTCCAGCTCCGGTAGGCGTGCAGGACCCGCCCGGCGTCCTCGGCCGCGTAGAACAGGCCGCCGCCGTACAGTCCGGTGAGCGGCAGCAGGTCCACGGTGATCGAGGTGACGACGCCGAAGCCGGCCTTGCCGCCGCGCAGCGCCCAGAACAGGTCGGGCTCGCGGACCGCGTCGGCGGTGCGGACCACGCCGTCCCCGGTGACGACGGTGAGCTCCCGCACGTGGTCGGCCGCGAACCCGAAGGTCCGCGCGATCGGGCCGATGCCGCCGCCGAGCGTGAAGCCGACCACGCCGACGCCGGTCGCCGAGCCGCACAGCGGAGCCAGGCCGTACGGCGCCGCGGCGGCGATGACCTCGCCCCACGTGCAGCCGGCCGCGATCGTGGCGGTGCGGGCGGAGGGGTCCACCACGACCTCACGCATCGCGCGGGTGCTGATCAGGACCGCGCCGTCGGCCGCCTGCACGGCGCCGTGGCCGGTCGACTGCACGGCCACGGGCAGCCCGTGCGCGGCGGCGAGCCGTACGGCCGCGGCCACGTCGCCGGCGTCCCGCGCCGCGACGATCACGGCGGGCCGGTGGCGCACGGCGAGGTTGAACCCGGCGGCCTCCTCCTCGAACCCGTCCTGTCCCGGAGCCAGGACCCGGCCGGCGACCTGTCCCCGCAGCGCGTCTTCGATGGTGCTGTGCATGTCCGTCCTTCTGATGTCGTCGTCTGTGACGGGGACAGTTGTCGCAGCCGGGTCTTGGTGTTCTCTTGGGCCTGCCGGGCCGGGATTCGGGGGGACGTTTGAAAGGGTTCCTAGAGACGTACTAGGAGTGTCCAAGGCAGCCTGCACACGCTGGGGCGATGTCGTCGCCGTCGAACAAGCGCCGGCCGCGGTACGCCGCGCCGTCCGGCACCCTGCTGCTGCGCGAGGTGCCGGCGCACACGGGCGCGCCGGGAGCCCGGATCATCGGCCCGGCTCTGGAACGCGTCCTGCGCGAGACTCCGGCCGCCCGGTGCCGCCTCTACGTGCTGACCGACCTCGCCCGGCCGGTCGCCGCCGCCCCGCTCGCCGCCGCGCTGCTGGAGACCGGGGCGCCCCGGCACGTCCCGCGGTGGGCCCTGCTGCACACGCTCGCCGTGGCCGTGCCGCACCACGGCCGTGGGCTGGGCCGCCGCCTGCTCGACGACCTGCTGATGGAGTTGCGAGCGGACGGCGTACGGGCCGTGTGGTTCCTCCCCGGGCCGGGGGACGACGCCCTGCGCAACCTGCTGGAGAACGCGGGTTTCAGGGACGGAACCGACCGCGGCCTCTCTCCGAGAACGAGCGGACATACGGGTATGATGAGCCAGAAATCCGGCCCTGGGCCGCCTGGCTCTTTCGGGAGTTGTGATGCGCACGAGCATCGACGGCGCGCGATTACCGGCGCCGCGCCCGGGCCTGGACGGCCGCCAGGGCCCCGCTCTGGACTTCCGCCTCCTCGGCACGCTGGAGGTCGCCGACGGCACGGGGACGATCCTCGATCTCGGGCCGCGCAAGCAGCGGGCCGTGCTGGCACTGCTGTTGCTGAACGCGCCTCACGTCGTGCCGCTCGACCAGCTCATCGACCGGCTGTGGCGGGACGAGCCGCCCTCCAGCGCCACGGGAACGCTCCAGGCGTACATCTCGCATCTGCGCAGGACGCTCGAACCCGGGCGCAGCCCGCGCTCCCCCGCCCGAGTCCTGCGTACGCGGGAGCCCGGCTACCTGCTGGACATCGAGCCGGACCAGGTCGACGCCGAGCGGTTCGGCCGGGCGGCCGAGGCCGCGCACGCCGCTCTGGCCGGAGGCCGTCCCGAGGAGGCCGAGCGGATCCTGGGCCCGGCGCTGGCGCTGTGGCGGGGCGAGCCGCTGGTCGACCTGGCCGACGAGCCGTTCGCCCGCTCCACCATCGCCCGCCTGGGCGAGACCCGCCTGCACGCGCTGACCGTACGCGCCGAGGCGCGGCTCGCGCTCGGGCGGGCGGCCGAGGTGACGGTCGAGGTCGAGCGCCTGCTCGAACAGGACCCCTACCGCGAGGGCCTGTGGGCGCTGCTCATGCGGGCCCTCTACCGGGAGCGCAGGCAGGCCGAGGCGCTGGCCGCCTACCAGCGGTGCCGCACGCTGCTCGGCGACGAACTGGGCCTCGACCCGAGTCCCGAACTGCGGCGGCTGGAGCAGGCCATCCTCGTCCAGGACGAGTCCCTGGCGGGGGTGTGGGCTCCCGTGGTCGCCGAGCCGCCGGAGCCGGGCCCGAGGACGGACACGGGGGAGAGCACCGAGGGCGGCCCGGCGGACGGGAAGGCCGGGAACGGGAACGCCGGGGACACGGCCGTGCCGGGACTGGTGGGGCGGGAGCCGCACCTGCGCCGGATCGCCGAGCGGCTCGACGACCTGCGCCGGGGCGTGGGCGGGGTGTTCCTGGTGAGCGGGGAGTCCGGCATCGGCAAGACCCGCCTCGCCGAGGCCGCCGCGAGCATGGCCGCCGAGCGCGGGGCCGCGGTGGCCTGGAGCAGGTGCGTCGAGGGCAGCGGCGCCCCCGCGTTCTGGCCCTGGATCCAGGCGCTCAACGCCCTGGGCGCGGACCAGGCACGGGAAACGGCCCAGGCTCGGGCGACGGACAGGGCTCCGGCGACCGGCGAGGCCGGGGAGGCGGGCGGCGACCTCGCCAGGCTCGCCCACCGCCTCTCGGACGGCGACCGTACGGACACGACCGACACGGCCGACCCCGACACCGCCCGGTTCCTGCTGCACGACAGCGTGGCGCGGGCGCTCATGCGGCGGGCCTCCACCGCCCCGGTGCTGGTCGTGATGGAGGACCTGCACTGGGCCGACGCCGCCTCGCTGAAGCTGCTCACCTTCCTCGGCGCCGACCTGCACCGCGTGCCGCTGCTGGTGCTCGCCACCGTACGGCCCGAGCCTGCGGTGGACAGGCAGGCGCTGACCGAGGCACTCGGCGAGCTGACCCGCCAGCGCGGCACCGAACGGCTGGCCGTCACACCGCTGACTCCTGAGCAGATCGCCGACTACCTGCGCGAAACGGGATGGGCCTGGCCGGAGTTCGCCTCGGCGCTGCACGACAGGACCGGCGGCAACCCGTTCTTCCTGGGCGAGCTGCTGCGCCTGCTGACCAGCACCCATCCCGACGGCCGGGTGAGCGTGGCGGACGTGCTCGCCCTGGCGGTGCCCGACGGCGTGCGCGACGTGATCAACCAGCGGGTGTCGCGGCTGCCGGAGGACTCCCAGACCCTGCTGCGGGCGGCCGCCGTGATCGGCAGGGACGTGGACGCCGACGTGCTGGAGACCGCCACCGGAGCCGGCGGCGCCCGGGTGATGATGCTGCTCGAACCGGCCGTCGCCATCGGGCTGCTGGTCGAGGTCGACGGCGGCTGGGACTACCGCTTCTCGCACGCACTGGTGCAGGAGGCGCTGTATTCCGGGCTCAGCCGCAGGCAGCGGGCCCAGCTCCACGGCCGGGTGGGCGAGGCCATCGAGACCCTGCGGTGGGGTGAGGCGGGGTCGCGCCTGCCCGCGCTGGCCCACCACTTCGGGCTGGCCGCCCGGGTCGGCTACGCGGACAAGGCCGTCTCGTACGCGATGGAGGCGGCCGGGCAGGCGACGGCCCGGCTCGCCTACGACGAGGCCGTCCTCTACTGGGAGCAGGCCCTCGACGCCTGCGCCGCCGGGCCCGCGGCCACCCGCTGCGCCCTGCTGATCGGCCTCGGCAAGGCCCGGCGGGTGACCGGCGACGTGGAGGGGGCGCGGAGCGCGCTGGACGAGGCCGTGACGCTCGCGACCGGAATCGGCGACGACGCCGCCGTCATCGAGGCGGCCACCGTCTTCGGCGGCGTCACCTTGTGGAACTGGCGCTCGTACGGCGTGGTGGACCACCGCATGGTGACCGTGCTGGAGGACCAGCTCTCCCGGCTCGGCCCGGACGCCGTGCGCACCCGCGCGGAGCTGCTCGGCACGCTCGGCGTCGAGCTGTACGAGGAGGGCCGCCGCCACGCCCTGGAGGCCGTGGAGCTGGCCCGGCGCACCGGCGACCCCCTGCTGCTGGCCCGCACGCTGAACAACTTCGTCATCGCGGCCTGGACTCCCGAGCACGAGGAGGAGCGCTACCGGGCGGCCGAGGAGATGCTGGGCCTCCCCGGCCTGCCCCGGGCCACCGAGATCGTCGCCCGCCTGCACCGCATGCCCAGGTTCATGAGGGCGGGCCTGCTCGCCGACTACGACGCGGAGCTGGCCCGCTGCCTGCGGCTCACCGCAGAAGTGCGGATGCCGGAGATCGAGACCCAGGTCGCGTACGCCGCGGCCGGACGGGCGGTGCTGGAGGGCGACTGGGCGGAGGCGAAGCGCCTCGCGGACCTCGGCACCGGGAGCTACCGCCGCACCAGCCTCTGGGGGCCGGACGTCCTGAAGCGGATCCACTCGTTCTTCGTGGAATGGGGTCAGGGCCGGGGCGGCGAACTCCTCGCCGAGCTCGTCGACACCGCGGCCGACGAGTCCAACCTGGTCGCGCGCCCCACAGCCGTGCTCGCGGCGATCGAGGCGGGGGACCGCGACCTGGCCCACCGGCTGATCGACCGCTGGGGAACCGTGGCACCGCAGGACTGGACGTGGCAGTTCGTCGTCTGGCAGTGGGGTCTGGTCGCCGCGCGGCTCGGCCGTCCCGACCCGCACGCCATGCTCGCGGAGCTGCGGCCCATCGCCCACGAGCTGGTGATCATGGGTACCGGCTGCGTCGCCTGGGGCCCGCTCCACGACGTGGTCGCCCGGCTCCTGCACCGGGTCGGCGACGTCCCGGCCGCCCTGGCACACGCGGAGGCCGGGCTGGACGCCCACCGGCGGCTCGGCCTGCCCCATCTCGTGAGCCGCAGCGAGGCCCTGCTGCGCGAGATCCGTGCGGCCGCGGGGAACCCCGGCCGCACCGGCGACGCGCCGGCCTGACACCGGGCGCGTCGCCGGAGTTCCGGAGGCGGGGCAGGTGCGGGGCGTTCGCAACTGCGCCGCGCCTGCTCTTGTCGAGATGCTGCGGCGGATTTTCCGCGGCATCGTGGGTGCCATGAGGCAGCGACAGGCCGCCCCCGGGCACGAACACGGGCACGGGCATGGGCACGGGCATGGGCACAGCCACGGGCACGGGCATGGGCGCGGCGCGGTGACGCTCCGCGCGCGGGTGGCGCATCTGCTGCGCCCGCACTCGCACGAGCCCGCCGACAAGGTCGACCCGGTGATGGAGTCGTCCGCCCGGGGGATGCGCGCGCTGTGGGTGTCGCTGGCCGGTCTCGGCGCGACCACGCTGATCCAGGCGGCGGTGGTGGCCCTGTCGGGGTCGGTGGCGCTGCTGGGCGACACCCTGCACAACGCGGCCGACGCGCTGACCGCCGTGCCGCTCGGGCTCGCGTTCCTGCTGGGCCGCCGCCCGCCCACCCGCCGCTACACCTACGGCTACGGACGGGCCGAGGACCTGGCCGGCGTGGTCATCGTCATGACGATCGCCGCCTCCTCGATCGCCGCGGCGTACGCCGCGATCGGGCGGCTCCTGGAGCCTCGGGAGGTCTCCCACCTGGGGGCCGTCGCGGCGGCGGCGCTCGTGGGCTTCGCCGGGAACGAGCTGGTCGCCCGCCACCGCATCCGCGTCGGGCGGGAGATCGGCTCGGCGGCCCTCGTCGCCGACGGGCTGCACGCCCGCACCGACGGCTTCACCTCACTGGCCGTGCTGGCCGGAGCCGGAGGGGCGGCCCTCGGCTGGACCTGGGCCGACCCCGTCGTCGGCCTGCTCATCACGGTCGCGATCCTGATGGTGCTGCGGCAGGCGGCGCGGGAGGTGTACCGGCGGCTGATGGACGCCGTCGACCCCGCTCTCGTGGACCGCGCCGAGGCGACCCTGCGGGGCACGCCCGGCGTGCTCGGCCTGGGCCAGGTGCGGCTGCGCTGGATCGGCCACCGGCTCAGGGCCGAGTGCGAGGTCGTCGTCGACCCGGCCGCCACGGTGGTGGAGGCGCATCGGGTCGCGGCCGAGGCCGAGCACAATCTGATCCACGCCATCCCCCGGCTGACGGCCGCCATCGTGCACGCCGACCCGCTGCCCCACGACGGCGTGGACCATCACGCCGTCCTCGACGGCCACCGGCACGACCGTCCCCCGGCCGACCGCTCCTCGCCCGACCGCTCCTCGGCCGCCCTCGCCCGGCACCGCGCCGGCTGACCGGAGCACGAGACGCCCGGCGTTCAGGGGCGCGGCATGGCCATCGCGTTGGGGAAGGGCACCCCTCCCCCGTCGATGATCCGGGTGACGAGCGGGCGCAGGAGGTGCGCGAGCCGGGCCACCCCTGCCTCGCCCAAAGCGTCCATCGGCGCCCGCGCAAGCCGTTCGGTGGCGGCCTCGACGGCGTCGCGCTCACGCAGGCCCTTCTCGGTCACGGCTCCCTCGCGGTCGAGGCCGCCGCGCTCACGCAGCCGGTCGGCCGCGGCCCGCCACTCCTCCTCGGTCCACCCTCGGTAGGCCCGCTGCTCAGGCGGCACGAGCCCGAGCGCCGAGGCGACGACGTTGGCCTCGCAGCCGTCCACCCCCGCGGTGACCAGGGCCGCCACGTGCCCGTCGCCGCGGAACTCGCGCAACGCGGTGAGCGCGTGCCACAGCGCCGCGAGCGGCTCGCCGGGCGGCGGCAGGGCGGCGTGCGCCGCGAACAGCACCCGCCCGGCCGCGGGGGCACGCCTCCACCGCGGCCCCGGCCAGGCCCGCCGCCTCCCGTACGTCCGGGTGATCGGCGAGATCGCCGAGCAGGCGGCGCAGGCACCGGCCGGCCACCTCCAGGCGCGCCGCCAGCACCTCCTCCGGCGGGCAGAACCGCCAGGCGTCGGGGATCGCACGGGCGACCATCGACGGGGCGAAGTTGTAGAACGCGGCGGTCACGACCTGCGGGGAGACCGGGCCGAGCGCGGCGGACCTGGACGCGAAATACCCCATCCAGAAGCCCCTGAGTCCCGCGGCGGCGTACGCCTCCTTCGCCTCGGGCGCGAAGTAGACCGGTGCGTGGCAGCACTCGACCAGCCGCCAGATCTCGTCCATGCCCGCCAGGCTAGTGCCGCAGCATCCAACGTTTGCCCCATGGCCCAGGCGTCGGCCCCACTGCTTGGATCATGCTTCTCGCGATATGAGCTGCTCAGTACGATCCTGGGATCTCAGGAGCTTTCCACGAAGCGCGCGCCCGGCCCGGGCGTGCGGCAGACGTCTTCCGGGGCGAGGTGGCTGTGCCCCGCAGCGCACTCGAGGACGACCTTGACCGGCTCGTCGCAGGAGCTCGCATCGTCGACGGGCCGTGCCGGACGATGACCGACGGGCCCTGCGGATCGGCGAGGTACGTGTCGCCCCATTCCAGGAGCGCCACGAGCGTGGGCCGCAACGCCCGGCCCTGCTCGGTGAGCTCGTAGGCGAAGCGCTGCCGATCCCCGGGATCCTGATAGGGCACGCGGCGCATCACTCCCGCGGTCACCAAGGTCTCGAGCCGAGTCGCCAGGAGATTTCTGGCGATCCCGAGGCGGGAGTGGAACTCTCCGAACCGGCGCGCGCCGTCCAGCGCTTCACGAACGATCAGCAGCGACCAGCGCTCCCCCACCACCGAGAGGGCGCGCGCCACCGAGCAGTTCACTGGGTCGATTCGCCGCGTCTCCATGGGACGAGTGTACCCATCTGGGTTTACAAGCTGTACTTAGCCCTCGTAGACTCCGGCCTGAGTTGAAAAACTAAACTCATAAAGGAGATCGACCATGCCCATGCTCGACGTGTACATTCCCGACGGCGCGCTCCAGCCGGACGCCGAGGCGGCCCTGCTGAACCGCATCACCGAGATCCTCGTCCGCAACGAGGGATTCGACCCCGCCGACCCGGTGAGCCGTTCCGTCTCCTGGCTCTGGCTGCACCGACCGGCCGGCATCTACGTCGGCGGAGAACCCGCGGACGCACCTCGCTACAAGGTCGTCCCGTCCGTCCCCGAGGGCCAGCTCGACGAGCAGAAGCGTGCGAGCGTCATCGCCGAGGTCACCGAGGCAATCCTCGACGCGGAGAACGGCGCCTGGCCGCGTGACGCCAGCCGGATCTGGGTATTCCCCACCGAGATCCCCGAGGGTCACTGGGGCGGCTGGGGCCAGATCAGGCCGCTCGCGACGATCCTCGCCCGACTCACCGGCGACACCAAACGGGCCCGTACGCTCGCGCGTGAGCGGATCGCTGCCACCCGAGCCGAACACGCCCGCCTGCCCTGATGAGCGGCGAACGAAGTGGGGATCGATGCGGCCGGTGACGCAGTCGTGAGGATCAGCATCCGAACGGCGCGTCACGTCACTACGGGGCAAAGGTTCTCTGATGCGGCACTAGATCACCGCGTACGGTGAACGATGGAAGGGTCAGGCGGGCCGCAGCGAGACCGGGTCGAGCCAGCCGAACGGCGTCAGCCTGGGCGCCGCGATCCTGCGCGAATACCCGGACGTGTCCCGGTAGAACCACAGCGGGATCGCCGGCATGTCCCGGACCAGCATCGCCTCGGCCCCGCGGTAGAGCCCGATCGCCTTGGCCCGCGACACCTCCCGGTCGGCCGCGCGCAGCAGCGCGTCGAACCGTGGGTTGCGGTACAGCCCGAAGTTGAACCCGTCGCCGGAGGCGAATGTGCCGAGCGCGTTCTGGATGTGGGGAAAGTCGAGCTGCCAGCCCATCCGGAACATCCCCTTGAGGGTGCCCCTGTAGGTCGCCCGCTGGAACTCGTCGAACGTCTTCACCGTCTTGGGGACGACCGTCACCTCGCCCTTGAAGACCGTGCCGACGCTCGCGGCGATCGCCTTGACCCACTCCTCGTACCCGACGCCGTCGGCGTTGTAGTAGAGCGGGATGCTCGCCGGTGTTCGCAAACCCTTCGCCTTCGCCCGGGCGAGGTACTTGCGCGCGAGGGCGGGGTCGTAGCGGCAGAACGCGCCGCAGGCGCCGGACTTCGCGCCCTCGGCGGTCGGCGGGACGAACGAGTCGGCCGGGACACGACTACCGCGGAAGACCTCGCGGGTGATCGTTTTACGGTCGATCGCCATCGAGACCGCCTTGCGGAGGTCGGCGTTCGTGCCCAGCCGGAGCGGGATGCCGATCTCCTGGACGGTGCCGACCACGGGCTTGATCACCCGGCCGTCGAGGTCCTCGGCGACATGCAGCGCCGCGACGGCCGGCACCTGGGAGAGGTAACGCGTAGGCGGCCTCGTCGCTCGAGTACGCCCGATAGGTGATCTTGCCCACCCGTGCCTTCGCCCGGCCCGCGTAGCCGTCGTACCGCTCCAGCTCCGTCTCGGTGCCGGGCGCCCACGTGACCACCCGGAACGGCCCGTTGCCGACCGGCTCGCGCCGGAACGACGCGGGGTTCTTGAGAACGGAGTCGGGCAGCGGCGAGAAGGCGACGTGGCCCAGTTTCTGGGTGAACGGCCCGAACGGCCGCTTCAGCTCGATCGTGAACGTGTGGTCGTCCACGACCTTGAGCCCGGACATCATGCGGGAGCCGAACCCCTTGATGTCCACTCTCCTGATCGAGGTCAGAACCAGCCGCGGTGCCGTGCCATCGCGGCGAGGCCGTCGCGCAGCGCCTGTTCCACCGTGCCGGGGTGGTCACCGTACCCGACCCGGAAGCGGTTGTAGACGTCGTGGCTGGAGGTGAGGAAGCCGCCTCGCTTGTCGGCCTCCAGGATCACGTCCATCGAGTGCGGTCCCGCGATGAACGTCAGCTCCAGCTCGCTGAAGTGGCGCCGCCACTCCGGACCGGCGTGATACTCGATCTCCTGGTAGAACGGCATGGTCGAGCCCCGGAGCGTGCCGCGCTCCAGGTCGGCCCGCTTGAAGTGGAAGCCCATGCGGACGAGCGCCCCCAGCAGATGGTCCTGCGCGGGCAGTGGGTTGACGTACAGCGGGTCGAGGTCGCCCTTGTCGAGCGCGCCCGCGAGCGCCAGCTCGGTGGCCACGCCGAGCCGCATGCCCGGCAGCGGGCGCCCGCCGACCGCGCTGACCGGCGTCTCCCACGGCACCGGGATCGCGAAGGGCAGCGCGCGGGCCTCCCCGGCGCGCAGGTCGAACGGCCCGGACACCGGGGCCCGCAGGAAGCTGTAGGTCGCGTGGTGTTCCTGGTCGCCGTGCTCGACCTCCACGACGGCGGTGAAGTCGACGGTGATCCCGTCCACCTTGTGGTCGGACGACCCGCCCCTGAAGCGGACCTCGCCGTGCAGGGTCTCCCCCGGACGCACGTGCGGGTCGCGCAGCACCGTGTCGACCTCGACGCCGGCCCCGAGCGCGGCCATCAGCTTCCGGAACACCGATCACTCCCTTGGTCGCGGGTCGTTCACCGCTGCCAACGACCCGTCCCCGCCGCCCGGTTCCCGTACAGGGGTGTCCATTCCGGCCGTCCCCGTTCGTCGTACAGACATGATGGGATACCGGTCCGAGGAGGACGCATGAAGTACGTGTTGCTGATCTGCGGCGACGAGTCGGCGGCGGAGCACGCCAACGACGGGTGCGACGGATGGTCGGAGGAGATGGCGGAACGCGGCGTGCTCCGGGGAGGCGCCGGGCTGCGCCCGCCGAGCGACGCCACCACGCTGCGGGTGCGCGAGGGCGAGGTGCTGCTGTCGGACGGGCCGTTCGCCGAGACCAAGGAGCAACTCGGCGGGTTCTGCCTGATCGAGTGCGCCGACCTGGACGAGGCCATCGAGATCGCCGCCGCCCATCCCGCCGCGGCGTACGGCACGATCGAGATCCGGCCGCTCATAGAGCTGTGACGCCGCCGGTCGAGGCCGCCGTCGACCGGGCCTTCCGCGAGGAGTGGGGGCAGGTCGTGGCCACCCTCATCCGCTGGACCGGCGACTGGGACCTGGCCGAGGAGTGCGCGCAGGACGCCTTCGCCCTGGCCCTGCGGACCTGGCGGCGCGACGGCGTGCCGCGCCGGCCCGGGGCGTGGCTGACCACGCCGCGCGCAACCGGGCCGTGGACGTGCTGCGCCGTGAGGCCACCGGCGCGCCAAACTACGGGAGGTGGCGGGCGTGCTCGAGACGGTTGACGACGGCGCCGGCGACGAGCCGGACGTGCCGGACGATAGGTTGCGGCTGATCTTCACCTGCTGCCATCCGGCGCTCGCGCTGGAGGCCAGGGTGGCGCTCACCCTGCGCACCCTCGCCGGGCTCGGCACGACCGAGATCGCGCGGGCGTTCCTGGTCGGCGAGCAGGCGATGGCCAAGCGGCTGGCCCGGGCCAAGCAGAAGATCAGGCACGCGGGCATCCCCTACCGCGTGCCGCCCGCCCACCTGCTGCCCGAGCGCCTCCCGGCGGTGCTCGCGGTGCTGTATCTGCTGTTCAACGAGGGCTACTCGGCGACGGCCGGCGCCGACCTCGTACGGCACGACCTCGCGGCCGAGGCGATCCGCCTGGCCCGGGTGCTGGTGCGGCTGATGCCGGACGAGCCCGAGGCGGCGGGCCTGCTCGCGCTGATGCTGCTGCACCACGCGCGCCGCGCCGCCCGCCTCGACGACGCCGGCGACCTGGTGGTGCTGGAGGACCAGGACCGCGGCCGGTGGGACGCCGGCCGGATCGCCGAGGGCGTGGCCCTGCTGGACGGCGCGCTGCGGCGGGGGCGGCCCGGTCCCTACCAGGTGCAGGCCGCCATCGCCGCCTGTCACGCCACCGCGGCCCGCCCCGAGGACACCGACTGGCCGCAGATCGCCGTGCTGTACGCGCGGCTCGCGCGGCTGGTCCCGTCGCCCGTTGTGGAGTTGAACCGCGCGGTGGCGGTCGGCATGGCGTACGGCCCGGCCGCGGGCCTGGCGCTGATCGACGGCCTGCGGGAGACGGGCGCCCTGGCCGGTTACCACCTGCTGCCCGCCGCCCGCGCCGACCTGCTGCGCCGCCTGGGCCGTACGGCCGAGGCCGCCGACGCCTACCGGGAGGCGGCCGGCCTGGCCACCACCGACGCCGAGCGCCGCTACCTCGCCCGCCGCCTCGCCGCCCTCGGCTGACGCTTCGCCGTCAGGCCCGGTAGCAGTCCGCCAGGACGGTGAACGCGGGCTTCGGTTCCCAGGGCAGGCCAGGATAGGCCGTGCCCGAACGGCCCTCCAGCACCTTCACCACGCCGCAACTGGCAGGGCGAGGTCGCCGCGCTCTCCCAGGTCGGCGGCGCCCCGGTGGGTGACGCACCCGAACTCGGTGACCGCCACCGGCTTGCCCAGTGCCCTCCCCTGCGCGACGAAGGCGCGGATGTCGTCCCGGTAGTGGGCCGCCGTGGCGGCCGACCGGTAGCCGGCGTCGGTGGCGATGACGTCGAAGGGCGTCCAGTCCACCTGTTCGAACGGGATCGAGCAGTAGCCGATCCGGCCGCCGAACCGCTCGCGGGCGACCGCGACCGCCTCGCGGAGGAAGGCGTTGACGCGGCCGGGCACCAGGGGCAGCACCTCCCGCAGGCTCTCCGGCCGGGCCAGCAGGGGGATCCGGTCCCCGAACGTCGCGCCGGGCAGGAACCCGTCGGTGAACAGGCTCACCTCCGAGCCGGTGACCAGCACGACCTCCGCACCCTCGCGGCGCAGCCGCTCGCCGTGCTCGGCGCAGCCGGCGATCACGGCGAGCAACTCGTCGGTGGTGATGTCGCAGGTGAACGGGCACAGCCAGACGTCCAGCCCGGCCGCGGCGGCGCGGGTGGCGGCGGCCTTGAGCCGTCCGGGGTCGCCGCCCGTGATCCGTACGGCGGTGCAGTGCAGGTCCTCACGGATGACGCGCATCTCCCGTTCGACCACGTCGAGGTCGAAGGGTTCCCGGGTGCTGCGCCCGGCGGCGCGGGCGGCCGCGTCCGCGAAGCCGGTGTCGAAGTTGATCCCCTTGCCGTTCATCTCCCGCTGTTCCCCCTATTCGGTCCTCGCGTGCCACGCACGATATGCGCGGCACGCACTGTGCGTACGCGCGCGGAGGGTGTCCATCCGGGACGCGCCCGTTCGTCGGAAGGGCGTACGGACGGACACACCGGAAAGGCGACGAATGGACACCGACATTCGGAAGCAGATCGCGGCGGAACGCCGCGAACTGGCGGACCTGCTGAGTGAGCTGCCGCCGCAGTCGTGGGAGGCGCCCTCGCTGTGCGCGGGGTGGCGGGTGCGGGAGGTGGTGGCCCACATGACGATGCCCTACCGGCACTCGGGGCTGAGCGTGCTGGCCGGCCTCGTCAGGGCCCGGGGCAACTTCGACCGGCTCGCCGACCGGCTCGCCCGCAGGGACGCGGCGGCGCTCGGCCCGCGAGAGCTGACCGCGTGCCTGCGGGACAACGCCGAGCACCCCTGGCGGCCGCCGGGCGGCGGCTACGCGGGCGCGCTGTCGCACGACGTGATCCACGGCATGGACATCACCGTGGCGCTCGGGATCGACCGGCGGATTCCCGGTGACCGGCTGCGCGTCCTGCTCGACAACGCGCTGTCCCCGCGGAGCCGCAAGTATTTCGGCGTCGACCTGGACGGCGTCGAACTGCGCGCCGACGACGTCGACTGGTCGCTCGGGACCGGCACCCCCTTGTCCGGCGCCGCGCAGGACCTGGTGCTGGTCCTGTGCGGCCGCCGGCTGCCCGAGGGACGGCTGCACGGCGAGCCCGCCGCCCGCTTCACCCACGTGATCCGCTGAACGCGCCACTTCGGCCGCTGATCGCACCGATGGAGAGGTCTGTGCCCGTTCGAGCGTCAAGAGCGTTAACGTGCTCGGGATCACCGACCTCTCCGGCCGGGGCGAGGAGGCTCCCGGAGGGGACTTCTCCGCTTTGCGCATCCCTGGAGGCCGCTCGATGTCGTCCCACCCTGCTTCCTGCTCCGGTGCCGTCGACCCCGACCCGCTGATCAGGAAGCACCGCACCGCCGGCGCCACGCTCACCGTGACCGCGAACGGCACGCCCCTCGCCGGTCAGGAGGTGGTCGTCGCGCAGCGCCGGCACAAGTTCCTGTTCGGCTGCATCGGGTTCGACTTCATCCCGCTGGCCAACGGCGAGACCGCGACGGACCCCGGCGGGCGGCGGTCGCTCGGCGAGGCCCCGGCTGCCGGGTCCCAGCAGGTCGCCGACCTGTGGTTCGACCTGTTCAACTTCGCCACGCTGCCCTTCTACTGGGGCCAGTTCGAGCCGGTCCGGGGCCGGCCGGACACCGAACGGCTGCTCACCACGGCGCGGTGGTTCGCCGACCGGGGCTGCGTCGTCAAGGGACACCCGCTCGCCTGGCACACCGAGACCGCCGATTGGCTGATGGACCTGTCGAACGCCGAGATCGCCAAGGCCCAGGTGGAGCGGATCCGGCGCGACATGACCGACTTCGCCGGCGTCATCGACATGTGGGACGTCATCAACGAGGTCGTGATCATGCCGATATTCGACAAGTACGACAACGGCATCACCCGGATCTGCCGGGAGATGGGCCGGATCCCGATGGTCCGGATGGTCTTCGACGCGGCCCGCGAGGCCAACCCCCACGCGACGCTGCTGCTCAACGACTTCGACATGTCCGCGGCGTACGAATGCCTGATCGAGGGCGTGCTCGAGGCGGGCATAAAGATCGACGTACTCGGCCTGCAGAGCCACATGCACCAGGGCTACTGGGGCGAGGAGAAGACGCTCGCCACGATCGACCGCTTCGCGCGGTACGGCCTGCCCATCCACTTCACCGAGACGACGATCGTCTCCGGCCACATCATGCCGGAGGAGATCGTCGACCTGAACGACTACCAGATCCCCGAGTGGCCGACCACGCCCGAGGGCGAGGCCCGCCAGGCCGACGAGGTCGTGCGCCACTACAAGACCCTGCTGTCCCACCCGGCCGTGGAGGCCATGACCTACTGGGGCCTGTCGGACGGCGGCTGGCTCGGCGCGCCGGGCGGCTTCGTCCGCGCCGACGGCACCCCCAAGCCGTCGTACGACGCGCTGCGCTCGCTCATCAAGGGCGAGTGGTGGCTGCCTCCGACGACGATGGTCACCGACGCGGACGGCCGCGTCCGCTTCGACGGCTTCCTCGGCGAGTACGAGATCACGGCCGGCGGCCGGACGGTCACGTTCACCCTGGACGAGCCCGGGGACGCCGAGGTGGCGGTGTCCCTCTGAGCCGTGCCCCTCTCAGACGGGCTGCGAGAAATTTTTGAGAATTCTCCGGCAGGATGTCGAGAAGCGGGGAGCCGGCTTCTACCCAGGGGTGAGCGCGCCCACGAAGGGCGGGCGACAGGAGGAGCAAGACATGAAGTACATGCTGCTGATGCAGTTCGGCCCGCAGAGCGGCATCGCCCCGATGGACGCCTGGTCGCCGGAGGACATCAAGGCGCACATCGAGTTCATGCACGACGTGAACCGCGGGCTCGTCGAGGCCGGCGAGTTCGTGGACGCCCAGGGGCTGGCGATGCCCGACCAGGCGCGGATCGTGCGGGCCGGCGAGGGCGGCGTCCCCGTCGTCACCGATGGCCCGTTCCCGGAGACCAAGGAGTTCCTGGTCGGCTACTGGATCGTCGACTGCGAGGGGCCGGAGCGTGCGTACGCGCTGGCGGCCCACATCTCGGCGGCGCCCGGCCTGAACGGCGAGCCGCTCAACATGCCGATCGAGGTGCGGCAGGTGATGGCGGCCCCGGCGCAGGAGCTGTGAACGCTTCGCACCCACACGTCGACGACCTGCTGCGCCCGCTGGCGCCGCAGGTCGTCGGCGTGCTCACCCGCAGGTTCGGCGACTTCGGCGCGGCCGAGGACGCGGTCCAGGAGGCGCTGCTCGACGCCCTCGCCCAGTGGCCGGCGGAGGGCGTGCCGGACAACCCGAAGGGCTGGCTCATCCAGGTCGCGTACCGGCGGATGATCGAGCAGGTGCGGGGCGAGCAGGCGCGCCGCCGCCGGGAGGAACTGGTGGCCGCCCGGGCTCCCGCCGACCACTGGACCTCCCCGGCGGCCGACCGGGTGCACGAGGCGGACGGGGACGACACGCTCGTCATGCTGTTCCTGAGCTGTCATCCCGCGCTGACGCCGGCGTCCGCCATCGCCCTGACCCTGCGGGCCGTCGGCGGGCTGACCACGGCCGAGATCGGCAAGGCCTTCATGGTGCCCGAGGCGACGATGGCGCAGCGGATCAGCCGGGCGAAGCAGCGCATCAGGGCGTCGGAGGTGCCGTTCCGCATGCCGGAGCCGGAGGAGCGCTCCGCGCGGCTCGCCTCCGTGCTGCACGTGCTCTACCTCATCTTCAACGAGGGCTATGCCGCCAGCGGCGGCCTCGGCCTGCACCGCGTCGAGCTGTCCCGCGAGGCGATCCGGCTGGCCAGGACGCTGCACCGCCTGCTGCGAGGTTTCCCGCACGACGACGGCGAGGCGGCCGGACTGCTCGCGCTGATGCTGCTGACCGACGCCCGGCGGCCCGCCAGGACCGGTCCGGGCGGCGTCCCCGTCCCGCTGGCGGAGCAGGACCGCGGCCTGTGGGACCGCGAGGCGATCGCCGAGGGCACCGCGCTGCTCACGGCCGCCCTGCGCCGGGGCGCCGCCGGGCCGTACCAGATCCAGGCGGCGATCGCGGCGGTGCACGACGAGGCGGCGACGGCCGAGGAGACCGACTGGCCGCAGATCCTCGCGTTGTACGGCCTGCTGGAGCGCATGTCGCCCAACCCGATGGTCTCCCTCAACCGCGCCGTCGCCGCCGCCATGGTGCACGGCCCCGCCACCGGGCTGGCCCTGCTCGAACCGCTGGCGGACGGGCCGCTTGCGGGGCACCACCGCCTGCACGCGGCGCGCGCGCACCTGCTGGAGATGGCCGGCGACCTCACGGCGGCCGTCGCGGACTACCGAGCGGCGGCCGGCCTCACGGCGAGCATCCCCGAGCGCGACCACCTCACCATGCGCGCCGCCCGCCTCGCCGCCTCCCTGTGACCGCCTCCCCGTGGCCCGCATCGTTATGAGCCGTCTCGGCACGTAAATCGCGGCGGCGCGCCGGTGCCCGGAACCGTGAGGATGGCGTCGTGGTCGACCTTTCCCTCTACCTGGCGTTCGTCGTCGCGGCGGCGGCCCTGTGCATCGCTCCGGGGCCCGACATGATGTTCATCGTGGCCATGGGCGGACGCGGCGGCCCGGCCACCGGCGTGCTCGCCGCCACGGGCGTGGCCTGCGGCGCCCTGGTGCACGCCCTGGCCGCGATGTCCGGGCTGTCCGCGCTGTTCGCCCACCTGCCGGTGCTGTACCACGTGCTGCGGTGGGCGGGCGCCGCCTATCTCGTGTATCTCGCGGTGAAGGCGTTCCGGGACCGCAGCACCGCCGCCGAGGACGAGGTGGCCCTGACCGGACCCGATCCGCGCCGTCTTCGTGCCTTCTGGCAGGGCATGGTCACGAACCTGCTCAACCCCAAGGTGATCCTGTTCAACATCGCGTTCCTGCCGCAGTTCGTGAACCCGGCCCTGGGCCATGTCGCCGTCCAGTTCCTGATCCTCGGGCTGACCCTGGTGCTGCTCGGCCTCGGCGTCGACGCGACCGTAGGCGCCCTCGCGGGACGGCTCGCGGCGCTGCTGCGGCGCAGCCGCCGGTTCGCGCGCGGCCTGAACGTCGTCAGCGGCTCCGTCTTCGCCGCCCTGGCCGTCCGGCTGGTGACCTCGCCGGAGTAGAGCCCGAGAACCGGTAGGAGTCGCGGTTCCACGCTGGACGAAGGCTATACACATGTATAGCCTGCTGTTCGTAGGAACAGTATCCTGCACGCGTGGAAAGGACGACGGTGGCGACACCTCCCGGACCGGATCCCGAAGACCTCACGGCGCGCGCCCGGATCAGGGACGCCGCACTGCGGCACTTCGGCGACGACGGCTTCGAGAAGGCGACGATCCGGGGCATCGCGAGGACCGCGGGCGTGTCCCCTGGGCTGGTCCGCCACCACTTCGGCTCCAAGCAGGCGCTGCGTGAGGCCTGCGACGAGCACCTCATGAAGATGATCCGGCGCCTGAACGACCAGGTCCGGGCCGACACGACGCTCAGCGACGTGAGCTACGTGGGCGCCGCCCGCGCGGCGATGGCTCCCTACCAGCTCTATCTGGCGCGCAGCCTGGCCGACGGATCGGCCGCGTCGATCTTCGACGAGATGACGCGGATCTGCGAGGAGTGGATCGCGGGCGCCGACGCCGGCCGCCCCGATCCCCCGGACGTTCCGGCGAAGATCAGAGCGGCCGTGTTCACGGCGATGGCACTGGGCATCCCGGTCCTCGCCCCGCACATCTCCCGCGCCATGGGAGTGGACATGTTCAGCCCCGAGGGGGACCTGCTGCTCTCCCGGGCACTGGTCGACCTCTACTCGCATCCCCTCATGGCTCCGGAGGACGCCGCCCGCGCCCGGGCAGGCCTCGACCGGCTCGCGGGCGCGCGGCCCCCCGGCCGCAGAACCGAGGAGAATTCCCCATGACAGACGCCATCTCCGTGGCCGGGCTGGTCAAGACGTTCGGACCGACCAAGGCCCTCGACGGCCTCGACCTCGTCGTGCGCACCGGCGAGGTCCACGGCTTCCTCGGGCCCAACGGCGCGGGCAAGAGCACCACCATCCGCATCCTGCTCGGCATGATGCGCGCGGACGCCGGCGTCGCCCGCCTGCTCGGCGGCGACCCGTGGGCCGACGCGACCGCACTGCACCGCCGCCTGGCGTACGTGCCCGGGGACGTCGTCCTGTGGCCCGGCCTGTCCGGGGGCGAGGTGATCGACCTGCTCGGCAGGATGCGGGGCGGGCTGAACAAGCGGCGCCGCGCCGAGCTGCTTGAGCGCTTCGACCTCGACCCCCGCAAGAAGGGGCGCGCCTACTCCAAGGGCAACCGGCAGAAGGTGGCGCTGGTCGCGGCCCTCGCCTCCGACGTGGAACTGCTGCTACTCGATGAGCCGACCTCGGGCCTCGACCCACTGATGGAGGAGGCGTTCCGCGAGGCCGTGCGGGAGGAGCAGCGCCGCGGCGACCGTACGGTGCTGCTGTCCAGCCACATCCTGTCCGAGGTCGAGGCGCTGTGCGACCGGGTCACGATCATCCGCGACGGCCGCACCGTGGAGACCGGCACGCTCACCGAGCTGCGCCACCTGACCCGCACCACGATCGAGGCCGAGTTGGCCGGCCCCGCGGACGGGCTGGCCGCGATGCCCGGCGTGCACGACCTGCTCGTACGGGACGGACGGGTGCGTTTCGACATCGACGCCGCCGCGCTCGACCCGGCGCTGCGCCACCTCACCGCGGCGGGCGTGCGCAGCCTCGTCAGCCGTCCGCCCACGCTCGAGGAGCTGTTCCTGCGGCACTACTCTTCCACGCCTGCTGCGCACGACTCCTCCCAGCCTGCTGCGCAGGACGCACCGGAGGCGACCCGATGACGGCGCTCACCGGAACCTGGGGGCTGGTCCGGCTGATCCTGCGTCGCGACCGTGTCCTGACCCCGCTGTGGGTGCTGGTCCTCGGCCTCGTCCCGATCTCGTACGTGGCCTCCATCGACGGGTTGTTCCCCAGCGCCGCGGCGCGGCAGCAGTACGCGGACCTGAGCGCGCACAACGCCGGCTTCGTCGCGCTGTACGGCCGCCTGCACGGCTCCAGCCTCGGCGAGCTGGTCGCCTGGCGGGGCGGGTTCATCCCCGTCATGGCGGGGCTGTTCTGCATCCTCACAGTCATCCGGCACACCCGGGCCGAGGAGGACAGCGGCCGCCGCGAACTGCTCGGCTCGGCCGTCGTCGGCCGCCACGCGCCCCTGGCGGCGGCGCTGGTTTCGGTCTTCGCCGCGGGCCTCGTCCTCTGCGCCGTCCTCGCCCTCGGGATGATCGGGCAGGGCCTGCCGGCCGCCGGCTCGTGGGCATTCGGCGCCGAGCTCGCCGTCACCGGCTGGGTGTTCGCCGCGGTCGCTGCGATGGCCGCGCAGCTGACCGCCGGCGCGGGAAGCGCGCGCGCAATCGCGATCGGCGCCCTCGCCGCCGCCTACGTCCTGCGGATCGTGGGCGACGTCGGCGCCCTGGACGACGGCACGCCGTCGTGGGCCGGTCGGCTGTCCCCACTGGAGTGGGTGACGTGGATCCGCCCGTACGGTGAGGACGCCTGGTGGCCCGTCGCCCTCACCGCCGGGGTGGCCGTCGCGCTGGCCCTGGGGGCCGCCGCACTCTCGACGCGCCGCGACCTCGGCGCCGGCCTGCTGCCGCCCCGGCTCGGCCGCCCGGCGGCGGGCCCCGCCCTGCGCTCGCCCCTGGCGCTGGCCTGGCGGCTGCACCGGGGACTGCTGGCCGGTTGGGCCGCCGGGTTCGCCGTACTGGGCGTCGTGCTCGGCTACCTCGCGGCGAGCGTCGCCGATCTCGTGCGCGACGCGCCGCAGATGGCCGACGTGTTCGCCCGCCTCGGCGGCGCGGCCGGGCTCGTCGACGACTACCTCGCCGCCACCACGAACCTGTTCGGCCTGATCGCCTCCGCGTACGCCGTGCAGGCCACCCTCAGGGCGCGGGCCGAGGAGACCAGCGGGCGGGCCGAGGCGGTGCTGGGCACCGCGGTCGGGCGGCTGCGCTGGCTGGGCGGCCATCTCGCCTTCTCCCTGGTCGGCCCGGCGGCCGTCCTCGCCGCCGCCGGGCTCGCGATGGGGCTGGCCCACGGGCTGAACACCGGTGAGGCCGCCCGGCAGACGTCCCGGCTGCTGGCCGCCGCGCTGGTCCAGCTTCCCGCCGTCTGGGTGCTCGCCGGGGTCACGGTCGCGCTGTACGGCCTGCTCCCCCGACTCACCGCCCTCGGCTGGGGCGCACCGGTGTTCTGCCTGCTGATCGGGATGGTCGGGGCCGCGATCGGGCTGGACCAGTGGGTGCTGGACGTCTCCCCGTTCACGCATGTCCCCCGCCTGCCCGCGGACCGCTTCGGCGTCGTGCCGCTGGCGTCGCTGTCGGCGATCGCCGCGGTGCTGACCGCCGCCGGCCTCGCCGCCTTCCGCCGCCGGGACCTGCCCATCCCCTGACGCCCCACCTACGGTCCGGCCTTCCCCGGCGTCAGGGACGGCGGGGCGCCGATCCCGGCGCGAGGCGGCGGGCGAGGAACTCGAGCGCATCGACGACCTCGGCGACCTGCGCCGGGTCGTCGGTGCCCAGAGCCGCCGCGAGGGGCCCCTCGACACCGGCCGCCCGCACGGCCTCCACACGCGCGGACCGCCCGGGCGCCTGCCTGATCACGATCCGGCGGCGGTCGGCCGGATCGGGGGCCGTCACGACCGCCCCGGCCTCCTTCAGCCGCGCGACGGCCCCCGACACCGCGCTCTGCGGCAACCCCGTACGCGCCGCGATCTCCCCGACGGAGGTCTCCGGCCGGCGCACATGCTCGGATGCAGCTTCGGCGCGGCCATCGGGCTGCATCTGGCCGTCGAGCATCCGGAACAGCTCGGCACCCTGATCGCGCACGAGCCGGTCGCCCCCGGTCTCCTGCCCGCCTCCGAACGCGTCCGTCACGTGCGGGAACTGGAGGAGCTGCAGCACCTCTACCGTGACCGCGGCCTCGCCGAGGCGTTCGTCAAGATCGCGGAAACGCTGGGCATCGACCCCGTCGCCCAGGACACCGAGCCCGGACTTACCCCGCATCCGATGAACGATCGGCGGCGGGCCGGCTTCGACTTCTTCATCCGCAACGACTTCACCGCGATCGCCCGCGACACGCTGGACGTCGCCGCCCTCGGGGACACCCCGGTCCGCGTCGTCCCGGCCTTCGGCCGGACCACGCCCCGGCACGTCTTCGACTACCGGTGCGCGCAGGAGCTCGCCGCGCTCCTCGGGGTCGAGGCGCGGGAGTTTCCCGGCGGGCACAACGGCAACACCACCCACCCACGCGCGTACGCCACGCGCATCCGCGACCTCGTGGCGCTCGAGGTGTCCAGTGGCGGGCACTCTTGACGTGAAACGACGCCACGCCCTAGGTTGCTGCCGAAACCGACAATTTTCACAAATTGCCCGAAAGCTTTCGGGTCAGCCGACACCCGCCGGACCGGGTGCGGCGCGGCCCGTAGCCGTCCCATGATTCGGAGTCCGCGTGAAGGTCCTCTACATCGGCGGCACCGGAACGATCAGCTCGGCCTGCGTGGCCGAGTCGGTGCGCCGGGGCCTTGACGTCCACGCGCTCAACCGGGGCCACACCGCCCGGCGCCGTCCCCTGCCCGAGGAGGTCACGACGCTCACCGCCGATGTGCGGGACCGCGACGCGGTGCGCCGGGCCCTGGCCGGGAGGACGTACGACTGCGTCGTCGACTTCCTCGGCTACACGGCCGAGGACGCCGCGGCGGCGGTGGACCTGCTGGACGGCCGCACCGCCCAGTACGTCTACATCAGCAGCGCCTCCGTCTACCACAAGCCGGTCCGGCGGGCGCCGTTCACGGAATCGACCGCCCGGCGCAACCCCTACCTCGCGTACGCACGAGACAAGATCGCGGCCGAGGACGTCCTGCGCCGCGCCTACGAGGAGCGCGACTTCCCCGTCACGATCGTGCGCCCCTCGCACACCTACGACGACGCGCACCCGCCGCTGCCCGGCGACTGGACGGCGTGGGACCGGGTCGTACGCGGCGACGAGATCGTGGTGCCCGGCGACGGCACCAGCCTGTGGACCCTGACGCACGCGGACGACTTCGCCGTCGGCCTCGTCGGCCTGATCGGCGCCTGGCAGGCGCTCGGCGAGGACTTCCACATCACCTCCGACGAGGCGCTGACCTGGAACGAGATCTACGAGGTCGTCGGGCGGGCGGCCGCGACACCGGCCCGGCTCCTCCACCTGCCCGCGGAATTCCTGCCGCTCGCCGCGCCGGACTGGTTCTGGTCCGACCTGATCGTCGGCGACCTCCAGCACACCGCCGTGTTCGACACCACGAAGATCAGGCGGTTCGTCCCGTCGTTCCGGCCGGTCGTCACCTGGCCGGAAGGGGCCAGGCGACTCCACGCGTGGCGGTCCGCTCATCCGGAGGAGACCCGGCCCGACGCCGCGACCGACGCGGTGCTGGCCCGGCTGGTCGAAGGACACCGGTTCGCCTCGGCGGCCGTGGCGCGCCTGGCGCCCGTCCACCGCTGACGGCTCGTGACGGAAGGACGCCCCCGATGCCCCTCGATTCCCGCGACGACCTGACGGTCCCGGACCCGGCGCTGCGCCGGCCGTTCGGGCGCACCGGCCTGGCGGTGACACCGATCTGCGTCGGCACCAGTCCCCTGGCGAGCATGCCGGGCCTGTACGGGTACGAGGTCGGCGAGCAGCGAGCGCGGGCCACGGTGGAGGCCGTGTTCGACGGGCCGTTCAACTTCCTCGACACCTCGAACAACTACGGCGGCGGCAGCGCGGAACGGCGCATCGGCGCCGTGGTCCGCCACCGCGGCGGCGTCCCCGCAGGATTCGTCCTGGCCACCAAGGTCGACGCGGACCCGGACACCGGTGACTTCTCCGGCGAGCGCGTGCGCCGTTCGGCCGAGGAGAGCCTGGAACGGCTCGGCGTCGGCCACGTGCCGCTCCTGTACCTGCACGACCCCGAATTCCACATCACCTTCGAGGAGGCCATGGGCCCGGGCGGGGCGGTGGAGGCGCTGGTCGCGCTGCGGGACGCCGGCGTCGCCGGCCATCTCGGCATCGCGGGTGGGCCGGTCGGCCTGTTGCGCAGATATGTCGCCACCGGCGTGTTCGACGCCGTGATCAGCCACAACCGCTGGACGCTGGTGAACCGCGAGGCCGCCCCGCTGCTCGACGAGGCCCGCGATCGCGGCGTCGCCTTCGTCAACGGCGCGCCGTACGGTGGCGGGATGCTGGTCAAGGGACCCGACGCCCAGCCCCGCTACGCCTACCGGGACACCGGCGAGTCCGTCCGGAACGCGGTCCGCGCCATGCGACGGGTCTGCGACGCGCACGGCGTGCCCCTCGCCGCCGCCGCGCTGCAGTTCTCGCTGCGCGATCCCCGGGTTGCGTCCACCATCGTCGCGTCTCGGAACCCGAGCGGCTCGAGGAGACGCTGAGCCTCGCCGCCACCCCGATCCCGTCGGTTTTGTGGGACGAGCTCGACCGGCACCTGCCTTCTCCCGCCGCCTGGCTGGACTGATCGTCCGACCGGCTTCCCGGCTCTCGGTCAGGTGCCGGCCCGGCGTGGGGCGCGTACGGGAAGTGGCGCTCACAGGAGACCGGCGTCGCGCACCTTCATCGCCACCTGGACGCGGTTGTCGGTGCCGAGCTTGGCGAAGATCCTCGTGATGTTCGCCTTCACGGTGGCGACGCTCATGTAGAGACGCTCGGCGATCTCGGCGTTCGACCTGCCGTGGGCCACCTCGACCGCGACCTCGAGTTCGCGCTCGGTGAGCCTGCCCCAGCTCCTCCCGCGCCGCCGGGGAGGGCCGGTCCGGGCCCGCCGGTCGCCGCGGCGATCACCTGCCGGGTGACGCTCGGCGACAGCACGGGCTCGCCCTTCGCCACGGCACGGACCGCCTCGATCATCCGAGGCGGTGGGGTGTCCTTCAGCAGGAAGCCGTCGGCGCCGAGCCGCAGGGCCCGCAGCACCATGTCGTCGGCGTCGAACGTGGTGAGCACGAGGATCCGTGGCGGGCCGGGCTGGGCCCGCAGCAGCTCGGTGGTGGTCAGCCCGTCCTGGTTGGGCATCCGGATGTCCAGCAGCACCACGTCGGGGCGCAGGTCGCTGATCACGTCCATGGCGCGAAGCCCGTCCTCGGCCTCGCCGACGATGTCGAAGTCGGCTTCGCCACCGAGGATGAGACGCAGCCCGGTCCGCACCATCGCGTCGTCATCCACTATCACCAGCCGGGTCACGATCCGCAGCCTCCCATGGCAATCGGACATCAAGGATGAATCGCCCGTCCTGGATCGTATGGGTGAGAGTGCGCCGGCCATTTTCGTCCGCTCCGCCAGGCCCACCAGGCCCAGCCTGCCGCCCGGTCCGGGAACCGAGCCGGGGCGTGCGGCGTTCGTCACCCGGATCCGCAGGCCCTCCCCCGGCCGTCCGCCGAGTTCCGCGGTGACCCTGGCGCCCGGCGCGTGCTTGCGCGCGTTGGTCAGCGCCTCCTGCACGATCCGGTAGGCGTGCCGGCCCGTCTGCGCGGGCAGCGACTCCCGGCCGGCGATGCGGTCGTCCACGTCGACCCGCTGGCCGGCGGCGCGGACCTCGCCGAACAGCGCGTCCAGATGGGCCAGATCGGGCTGCGGCGCCTCCACCGCGCCGTCGTCGCGAAGAGTGCGCAGCACCGTGCGCAACTCGTTGAGCGACTGGTGCGCGTTCTCCTGGATGGCCAGCGCGGCCTCGCGTGTCTGCTCCGGGCCGAGGTCCGTACGGTAGGCCAGGCCCCCGGCCAGCATCGCCAGCAGGGAGATCCGGTGCGCGAGCACGTCGTGCATCTCCTGGGCGATCTTGACCCGTTCCGCCAGCCGCGCCTGGTCGATCCGCTGCCGCTGCTCACGCTCGGCGGCCCGCGCCCGCTCGCGCAGGGACAGCTCCAGGTCGCGGCGTCCCCGCAGGTAGAGGCCGAACACGGTCAGCCCGCCGAGAATCGTCAGCCCCGAGACCGAGGAGACGACGGTGGCCTGGTCTATGCCGCCCAGAGCCCCGCTCACCAGCAGGCACGCCACGGACACGGCCGCGACCGGGATCGTCCGGCTCCATCGGCGATGGGTCACCAGGGACACGTACGCGACCTGCGCGGGGCCGGTCGCCGTGGCCGAGAACGCGGTCAGCAAGGCGGTCGCCAGGGCGATCTGCCACGGCCACCGGCGCCGCCACCGCATCAGGACCAGCCCGATCAGGCCGAGCGCCGTGTCGATCAGCGCCTGCGGGAGACGGCCGCCGTCGTGCAGCACGAGCCAGGCCAGCACAGTGCCGTGGAAGAGCATCGGCACCACGGCGCACAGGTAACGCAGCGCGACACCCTGCCTGTCCAGGGGTGGCTGGTAGTCCGGTCGGCCGCGCACAGCCCCACAGCTTAGGGACCACGCCGAACAGGTTTTAGCGACCTGGGTCGACCTGTGGACAACCGTAGGTATCGCCCGCGGGCGAAAGGCCGGGCCCCGCGTCGAACCACGGCGTACCCCGGTCCGATGCGGCGGCGTCCGCCCTCGCGGTGGACTGGGCGGCGTGATCGAGTTCAACCACGTCAGCAAGATCTACGGGAAGGTGAAGGCGCTCGACGACGTGACCTTCACCGTCGGGGCCGGGAGCGTCACCGGCTTCCTGGGGCCCAACGGCGCCGGGAAATCGACGGCCCTGCGCATCCTGGTGGGGCTCGCCCGCCCCTCCTCCGGTTCGGCGACCTTGCTCGGCCTGCCGTACGCCGGGATGGCCTGCCCGGGCCTGCGGGTCGGCACCCTGCTCGACGCCGGGGCCCAGCATCCGGGCCGCACCGGCAGGGAGGTGCTGACGCTCGGCGCGACGACCCTCGGATTACCGCGGACCCGGGTCGGCGAGGTGCTCGACCTGGTGGGGCTGACCGAACGGGAGAGCCGGCGGACGATCGGCGGCTACTCACTCGGGATGCGCCAGCGGCTCGGCATCGCGCACGCCCTGCTCGGCGAGCCCGAGGTGCTCGTCCTCGACGAGCCCGCCAACGGTCTCGACCCCCAGGGCATCCACTGGATGCGCCGCCTGCTGCACGACCTCGCCGACGCCGGATGCGCGGTGCTGCTCAGTTCGCACCTGCTGCACGAGGTGGAACAGGTGGCGGACCGCATCGTGATGATCGGCCGTGGCCGCGTGCTCGCCCAGGGCACGGTCGACGAACTGAGCCGGGGCCGCGGCCTCGAAGAGACCTTCCTCGAACTGACCGCGCACACGGACCGGAGCCCGGGCGGCGGCGCGTCCCCGGGCATCGACGCGGGCCGGGGCGCCGCATGACCCGCGCCGCGCACCACCTGGACGACATCGCGGGGCCCGGATCGAACCCCGTCACGAAGGACGACGACATGACCGCCGACACTCCGATCCCGTTCCGCAGACTGCTCATCGTCGAAGCCCGCAAGCTCGTCGACACCCGAAGCGGCACGATCATCTCGTTGATCATGGTCGGGCTGGTGGTCGCATCCGTCGTCGCGCGCGGCGCCGTCGCCGGGCCGAAGCTGCAAACCCTGGTGGGCACGGCGGGGATCGCCCTCGGCACCCTGCTCCCGGTGCTCGGCATCCTCACGGTGACCGGCGAGTGGGCGCATCGCACGGCGCTGACCACCTTCGTGCTCGAACCGCGCCGCCATCGCGTCCTCGCCGCCAAATGCCTGCCGCCCCTGCTCGCGGCGGTGGCGCTCTCACTGTTCGCCATGCTGGTCGCGGTGCCGGCCACGGCCGTCGTGGCCGGGGTCCGGAACATGCCCGCCACCTGGGAGGTCCGGCCTCTCGGGCTGCTCGGCTGGACCGGGGGGAACGTCCTCGTGGCCGCGGCGGGCCTCGCCCTCGGCGCGCTGCTCCTCAACGCGCCCGCCGCGATCGTGATCAACTTCTCGACTCCGGTCCTGTGGGCCGTCGTCGGCAGACTCGGCTCCGTCGGCGCGACCCTCGCCGAGTGGCTCGACCTCAACACCACCGCCGCCCCATTGACGAGCGGCGACATGACCTGGAGCGAGGGGGCCCGGCTCGCGGCGTCGGTCGCCTTCTGGATCGTCCTTCCCATGGCCGCCGGCCTGGTCCGCGTGCTCCGCAAGGAGGCGACCTGACCGGGCGCAGCCTGGGCTACAGGCAGCCGAGGAGCGTGGCGACGCGGTCGGTCTCCGCGGCCAGGAGGTGCTCCGGCACCGGTTCGAAGAGCTCGACGACCGGACGCCCCTCCTTGGCCTCCCAGACGCCCGCCACCCGGCCCTGGTGGACGACCACGGGTGAGATCCACCCGGCCGTCCGGCTCACCTTGGGCCGCACGGCCTTCGGCAGGAGCGGTTCCAGGTCACGCGGCGCCCCCAGGATGAACTGGTCGAAGCCGGGCAGCAGATGCACGTCCTCCGACGGCGGGCAGGCCAGCAGATCGTCCAGAAGCTCCGCCGGCAGCACGGCGGGCATGCCCTCCACCTCGACCTGCGCGAGCTCACCCTCCAACTCCCCGAACCAGCCGCGCAGGACGGCCTTCGGCGTGACGCCGCGGAACAGCCAGGCGTCGAACATTCGGGGAGTGGCCGGGCCGTGGGCGCCGAGGAACGCGCGGAGCACCCGCACTCCCCCTTCCTCCGGCGACAGCGCCTCCCCCCGGCCGCCCGGCAGCCAGTCGGCGGGCGTGGTGAAGGTGACCCTGCGGTCGCGCGGCGGGCCGTAACACAGCTCGCCCAGGAAGCTGAGCGGCTTGAGCAGCGCGCCCCAGCCGGACGTGAGGGCCTCTCTCAGGTGGGCGTCCCCGGTCACCTCGATGACCGCCTCGACCAGTTCCTCGCGGGTCAGCACCGGCCGGACAACGCGCGAGGAACGGCGTCCACGACGGCCTCGATCTCCCGGGCCGACACCCCGTGGCCGCGCTGCCAGGAGGCCCTCTCCCAGAACCGGAGCGACCCGAGGGCGGCGCGGTAGGCGGGGAACTCGTCGGCCGGGAGGAGGTGGAGCGTGCTGCGCATCGTCCAGGTCTTGACGAGCGTGCGGTCACGCCACAGGGCGTCCTCGATCTCTCCCGGCCGCGGGTTCGCGTGCCGTACGGCCACGGCCAGCGCCGCCGACGAGGCGACCTGCGCCTGCACCCCGCACAACCGCCGGGCGATCGCCACCGCGTCGCCGCCGCCCGCGGGCTCGACGAACTGCCGTCTCAGCCTCCAGGCGAGCACCTGCGCCCAGGTCGTCTCAGCAACCACGTCACACTTCTACACCTCGGGTACGACAAGTCGCGCACCCCCGATACGCGCGGTCCCGCGGTCCGCCTCCAGACGACTCACGGCCGGACGCCCCGGAGGTGGCGGTCTCCGGTGGACACCCCGAGGCTAGAGTTGTCGCTTCCTGAAAGATCAAGGGATCAGGAGGCAGCCGTGGCGTTCGGCAGGTCCGGGAAAGCCGATGAGCCGCCGGTGGAACCCGTCGCGTGGACGGAGGTCTGGGAGTTCGTCGTCAGCAGGGTGGAGCGCCCGGAGACGCCCAAGCGCAAGACGGCGAGCCGGGGGGCGCGTGCCGTACGGGTGCCCCGAGGAGGGAAGTTCGACAAGGTCCTCGCCCCCTGCGCGTATCTCGCCTCAGGGCAACTCCAGGGGCTGCCCGCCGCTCCGGAGCTGACCCTCTTCGAGGACACCGCCCAGCGGCGCCTGCTCTGTTACGTGGCGGCTCCCCGGGAGGTGGACGGAGAGCGCCACCACGTCGTGCACGACGGCCAGGGACAGGTCATCGGCACCGTGAAGCGGATCCCGCCGAAGCGCCCGTTCCGGCACACCTGGCGGATCGAGCAGCCGGGGCATCCGGAGATCACGGGGCGCAACGAGTGGGTGAGCGGCGGCCTCAAGAACGTCGCCGGGCGCGCGGCCGAACGGTTGTTGCACGGGGCCCTCGACGGCGTGCTCGCCGGCCCCGATCTGTCGGACCTGGGCCGGGGATCCCGTTCGCTCGAATGGCGGTCCGGTGAGGAGATCGTGATGACGTCGGAGGGCAGCGCCCACGTCAGGATCCGCAAGGCATGGCTGGATCGGCGTCTCGCGTTCGCCTTCGCGCTCATCGGGGACGCCTGAGACGCCGCGCATGCTCTGTCGCCCCGGATCCGGTAGCCGCCTGGCACCCCTTTGCCGCATACCGTCTCCTACTCACCCCCGGGACTTCGAGCTGTCGGAGTCCGGCGTGTAGCCGCAGCTTTCCGGGCTGCATTCGGTCTTGTGGTCCTGGCCCCAAAGGCCGGTGTCTCGTTCGATCGCCCGAGCGAGGTGAACCAGGCTGCGTTGCCGCCTGCGGGAAAGGTTGGAGGGCAGTGCGGTGAAGGTTTCGGGGAGTACGGCGACCGAACTGCTGACCTGTTCGCCGTCGGCCATGCGCAGCAGCGTCCGGCATTGCCACCAGCGGATCTTCCCATCGGGGTCCGGCCAGTAGTAGTCCGCCGGGTCCGGCACCAGGTAGTGGGCACTTTCCGGATCGAGGTGGGCACGCAGCCACGACCCGCCTCCGCCGAGGCCGAGCCGAAGCGTTGCGGCTTCGTCGTGGATGGCGCACATGGCGTCGGCATCCAGCGTCTTGAGAACACGTGCTTGCCGAGGAAGCGGCGGGCGCCCGGCAGGGGTTCGTACGGGCCAGCGTTCCGGCACGCCCAATCGCTGCCGCAGACCGAGGCGTGGCGGGCCGCCCTTACGGGGAGTCGGAAGCGGAGGCGGGGGCGTCCAGCGAAATCCGGCCTGATCGAGTCGCTCCAGGATCCATGTGCGCCCTTCCGCGCCGGCGGTGTTCCACGTCCAGCTCATCGGTCGTTCGGCCATCGCGCGCTCCCGGGTGCTCGTACGCGGGTTCGTACGGGAGTCCTGCCGAGATGACGGCCTGGCGATCCCCGGCATGTTGTGGCAGAGGTCGGCCAGGAACCTGATGCGGTCGAGAACAGCGGCCGGTGAGACCCCTTCCTCTTCGCGTCGGACCTTCCCTGCCAGGTATCGGATTTCGACGAGTGCCGTGGCTGCGAGGAATGCGGCCGCCTCCCGGTCGGCCTCAACTGCGCCGTGGCTCCCGCGGCGGCCTCTCATGCTCGCCTCGTGGGGAGGGCGAGTTCGATCCGCCGTCGGGTGACGTCGACGCGAATGATCTCGACCGTCAGGACGTCGCCGTGCCGCACGTCCCTGTCGGCCAGTTCGGACCTGGGTACGAGTCCCTCGAACCCGTTCTTCACGTCCTCGATGCGGACGAAGGCGCCGATGGGAACGACCTTGGTAACGGGGCCGGTGACCGTGCGGCCGATCCGCTGCCGAAGGTCGATCAGCGGGTCTTCCTGGAGCGCCTTCAGAGACAGCGGCACCCGCCCGCGCTCGACATCGACGTCGAGGATCTCGGCCGTGACCTCTTGGCCGACGGCGACGACATCCGCCGGGTGATCTATGCGCCGCCACGACAGCTCGGGGATATTGATCATGGCAGTGAAGCCGCCGATGTCCACGAAGGTCACGCCGAAGTCGGCGATCTCGATGACTCTTCCCGTGATGCGCTGACCTCGGCGAAGTGTTCGCAGATAGGCCAGTTCTCGCTCGTTGAGCGCTGGGTTCGGCATGTCATCGTTCCTTCGCCGACGAGGGGTGTGCGCTGAGGCGAATCGACCCGGCGCGGCCCTGGGGAATGCCGGTCTCGCCGGCAAGGGGATGCGCCAGTCCGCACGGTCCTGTGACGGCACCGAGCACGGTTTCTCCGGGGGTCAGCCGAGCCGGCGCAGGAGGTGGTCGCGCGCGGCACCGTCGCCGGGCCCGCCCCGCTCCGCGAGACGTTCGGCGACGTACCGGCGGTGGTCCTCGTCCACGTTCCCGCCGTACTTGAACTTGCCGTTGACCTTCTGGACGGCCAGCCGGAGGCCGCGGATGCCCGGCAGGCTCCGGTGGTGCTCGGCGGGGTCGGCGAGATCGTGGTCCAGGCGGGCGAGCTGGGCGCGCAGGATGCCGAGCTTCCCGTCGCGGTCGTCGACGATCTCCGCGTGACAGACCAGCTGGACGGCCGCGTAGTACGTCGTGGGGATGCCGAGCCGGGGATTCTCGTCGGTGCCGGGCAGCGCCTTCCACGCCCCCTCGACGTACGCCCAGTCGCCGGCCACGGCCATGACCACGGCAGGGTTCTCCTCGATCGCCGACCAGATCGGGTTCGGCCGGGCGAGGTGCAGCAGGATCGTGGACTCGTCGGCGAGGAGGAACTGCGTCGGCACGACCACCGGCACATCGCGGTCGCGTCCGGACGCGATGAGGTGGCCGAACTCGTTCGCGCGGACGAAGGCCAGCGCCTCCTCGTCCGTGGCGGCGTCCCAGGGGTGAATCAGCACAGCCTCACTTTACTCACCGACAATCCGGACAAATCCGAGAGATCGACAGGTCACGCCGCGCACCGAGACCGGTCGCACCCCGTGGACGATCGATCCTCATGGCACAGCACCGGCCCGCCCGCAGCCGATAAGGCCCGTTCCTACCGGCCGACGAGGCCCGCTGCTACCGGCCGCCGAGGCCGGCGTCCCTGGCGCGCGCCACCGCCGCGGCCCGATCGGAGACGCCGAGCTTGGCGAAGATGTTCGACACGTGGTTGCGCACGGTCTTCTCGCTCAGATACAGGCGCCGCGCGACGGCGTTGTTGGTGAGACCCGCGGCGACGAGGTCGAGCACCTCCACCTCCCGTTCCGTCAGCTCGGGCAGCGGCCGGGGCCGTACGGGCGACGCGGTGAGAGCGGCCAGCACCCGGCTTCCGGTCGCAGCGCCGAACACGACCTGGCCCGAGGCCACCGCCTCGAGCGAGCGCACGATGTCCGCGGGCGTCGCCTCTTTGAGCAGGTAGCCGCGGGCGCCGGCCCGTACGGCGGCGAGGATCGACGCGTCGTCGGACAGCATGGTCAGGGCCAGCACGGCCACGCCGGGGTGCCGGGCCGTGATCCGGGACGTCGCCTCGATGCCGCTGATGCCCGGCAGGTGCAGATCCATCAGGACGACGTCGGGAGCGACCTGGTCCACCAGCTCGACGGCCGCCTCGCCGGTGCTCGCCACCCCCGCCACCTCCACCTCGGGCAGATCGCGGAAGAGCGCGACCAGCCCTTCGGCGAACACCGGGTGGTCCTCCACCACCATGACCCGGATCATCGGACCGCCAGCGGGAGCCGTACGACCAGGTGCGTGCCCGCCCCGGCCTGGTCGAGCAGTTCGAAGGTGCCGTTGAGCTCCTCGGACCGGCGCCGCATGGAGGCGAGGCCGAACCCGTGGCGGGCGGGCGACCCCACCCCGACACCGTCGTCGTCGACCCGCAACTCCAGGACGTCCGGCGCGTCGCCCGCCCGCAGGCTGACCGTGCACCGGGACGCCATGGCGTGCCGTACGGCGTTCGTCATGGCCTCGGCCGCGATCCGGTACGCGGCCAGCTCGACCGGCGGCGGAAGGGCGGGCAGGTCGGGCGGGACCTCCACCTCGACGGCGAGATCACCCGCGAAGCCCCTGCCGAGCTCGGCCAGCGCGCCCGTGAGCCCCCAGAGTGTCCAGGGGCGGCGGGCGCAGGTCGTTGACGATCGCGCGGACGTTCTCGACCGTGCCGCGGATGCGGCCGGACAGCTCCTCCATCACCCGTTTCGCCTCCTCGGGGTCGGTGTCGACCAGGCGCCTACTCCGGTCCACCTGCAGCGCGAGGGCCGCCAGCGTGGGGCCGACCCCGTCGTGGAGCTCGTAGAGCAGCCGGTCACGCTCCTCCTGCCGGGCCGCCAGCAGCCGCCCGTGCGAACGCTCCAGGTCCGCGCCGAGGCGGTGCGCCCGTACGGCCACCGCGACGTGCGGCGCGAGCTGCGCCAGCAGCGCACGGTCCTTGGGGCGCAGCCGCTCGCCCAGCACGAGCGTGCCGACCGGCTCGCCCTGGTAGAGGAGCGGAACGCGCTCCGTCACATCTGCGCCGACCCCGCCCGGGCGGCCCCAGGAGGCCACGACCACGCCCGATTCCTCAACGGCCACGTAGTGCATGCGCAGGACCCGCCCGACCTCCGCGGCCATCCGTTCCAGGAGGTCGCCGGGCGCACCGGCGTCCGAGAGCCGCACGCCGAGCCGGCGCAGCGCACGCGCCGGGTCGTCGCGGTCGCCGTACACCAAGCGGTTCGCGGCGGCGGACACCCGCAGATAGACAGGGTGCACCGCGAGCGCCACGATCAGCGCGGACGCCCCGGAGCCGATCGCGTTCCCGAGTGTGGCCGCGACCAGGGCGTACGCGGCCAGCAGGGCGACGCTGACGGCGCCGAACGCGAGCGCGCGCGACAGCAGGAGATCGAGGTCCCACAGGCGGTGCGCGACGACGGCCACCGCCACCGCCACCGGCAGCGGGACGGCGGCGAGCGCCACGATGACCGGCCCCCACGGCACGAACAGCGCGACGCCGAGCAGGCCCACCGTCAGCAGCGCGGCGGCGAGCACCCATTGGAGCCGCCGTCGCACCTCCTCCCCCGCGGACCGGTAACGGACGACGAGCGAGCCGACCGCGGCGAGCACCGCGCCGACCGTGCACACCGTGCCCGCGGTCCTGAGGGCGTCCGGGACCCCGGTGAGTCCGGCCAGCACACCGGCGTATCCCTTGGGGAAGAGCCCGGGGACCTGCTCGTAGGTCACCGGGCGGGCCATCCAGTCGAGCGTGTGGACCCCGATGCCGGCGTACGCAGCGGCCCGCGCGGGCCACCATCGGCGCGAGGGGAGCCGGCCGTCCGGGAAGATCAGCAAGAAGATCGTCGGGACCAGCAGGTAGGCGGGGATCCACAGCCAGTTGGACACCCACATCGCCCAGTCGTCCCCCGGCAGGCCGGTGCCGCCACCGACCGCGCCGCCGTCGAGGCTGCCCTTGACGCCGCCGTTGAGACCGCCGTTGATGCCGCCGTTGATGCCGAGCAGGCCGTACGCGCCGAGGGCGAGCCCGAGCGCCTGGGCCGTGCCGACGACCACCATCACCCAGCCGACCCGGCTCCCCGGCCGCTGCGCCACCACGAACAGGCCGGGCACGCCGAACGCCAGCGCCGCGACCGCCCGAAAGGCGTCGAACCGTTCGACGATCCCCGTCACGCCCAACTGCCGCAGCCTGGGCTCGACGACCAGCGTCCCGAGGACCAGGACGAGCAGCGCGCCCGCCGCCACGGCGCGCGCCGGGCCGATCTGTCCGTCATGAGGGGGATGTTGCCACCCGCACGTCCCGTCGTCACGGGACGAGATGTCCCGTCCCGCGGAGGACCGGCGGCTCATGCCGGCCGGACGTCCTCCGCCGGACCCTCGAATTCGCAACCATCCCGTGCGTTCTTCGAGGAGACGACATGTCCGCACCCGCCACCACACCCACCACCGTTCCCGCCGCTCGCCCGCTCTCGTCCGCGCTCGCCGCCGGCGTGGGCCTGCTGCTCGCCATGGACGTCGCCGGCGCGATCATCTCCCTGTCCGCCGGCCTCAGCCCGACGCTTCTCGACGCCCTCGGGCCGCAGGCGCGGCTGTCGGCGCCGATTCCGATGATGATCGCGCAGGTCCTGATGGTCATCGGCGCGACCCGGCGTCATCGCGGCGTCGCCGTCCCCGCCTCGGTCCTCCTGGTCATCGCCGGAGTGCTCGCCTTCATGTCCGGCTTCTACGACGGCGGCTACGCCGCCGACCTCACCGCGGGTCAGCGGGTCTTCCAGATCGCCCTCGTCACGGCCCACCTCGGAGTCGGCGTCCTGGCGGGATTCCGCCTGGTACGGCTGCTGCGCCGCTGACGAAGGTCAGACGCGCATGAGGAGCAGGGTGACGAAACCGAGAGCACCCCGGTAGCCGTTGAGCCACATGTCGCGGTGCTCCCTCATCACGGCGAGGGCCTGCTCACCGTCGGGTCCTGGATTGTCCGCGGCCCATCGCGCCAGCGTGCCGGTCCACGACCACTCGTACTCGTCCCACTCCGCCAGGTCGCTCACGTGGGCGTAGACGGTCAGCCACCCCTTGGATTCGGCGGACTCCACCGTGCCCGCGAGATCGGGATATTCGCCGATGGCGTCGGCGACCTCGGGAGCGGGAGGGCGCTCCCAGAACCCCTCCCCCACGAGGGCGAGGCCGCCGGGCCGTACGAACCGGGCGAGAGCCTCCATCGTCTCCGTCAGCCCGCCGAAGGCGTGCGTCGAGCCCACGCACAGCGCCAGGTCGTACGGCTGGGCGGCCGTGAACGCGTCGGCCGGCGTCGTGTGCAGCGTCAGCCGGTCGGCCAGCCCTCGCCTGACGGCCGCCTCGTTCGCGGCCGCCACGGCGTGCGGCGAGATGTCCACGCCGTCGGCGCGGGCGGACGGGACGAGTTCGAGCGCCCGGAGCGACCACTCGCCCTCGCCGCATCCCAGGTCGAGGACGCGGGCTCCCTCCGGCAGCGCGGCGCGGCGCAGCAGCCGATCGAGGTTGGCGGCCGAGACGGGCGCGGCGATGGGGTGGTCACGATGGGCGATGGCGCTGAGCAGTTGTCGATCCACCCCGCCATGCTTCCAAGACAGGCGAAGCGCCCGCATCCGGATTTCCGGCGGCCCCGGCCGTCGTCGCGCGGCGGCGGGTCAGCCGGTCCAGGAGCTGTTGAGGAAGGACATCATCATCGGCACCATGAGCGGCCCGATCACGGTCGCGTAGAGGACGATCGACCACCGGTGGCGGGCGCCCGCCCGGCCGATGAGCACCCACAGCGGCCACCACAGCAGCGCCGACCGGGGGATCGACATGTAGAACGTGGAGGTGATCAGCGCGCCCACCTGCAGCCCGACGTAGACGAACTCGGCCCAGCGGCGGGTGACGAGCAGCCAGACGAGCAGCAGCACCCCCACGATCGCCGCCGCGATCTCAAGGCGGAACATCGGCGCGAACCCGCCGTCGCCGCCGGTCGAGTCCCACGTGGTGCGGAACGCCTCCCAGGGCCAGACGAGTTTCCGCCCCCATCCGGTCTGCTGCGCGTTGTTCCAGGCCAGCCAGTCACCCGTACGGGAGTGCTGGTAGGCGGCGTACGTGAGGATCGGCGCGAACGGCAGCAGCAGCCAGGCCCCCGCCACCAGCCCGCCCAGCCGTCCCTCCGGATGCGGCTCACGACGAACTCGACGATCAGCGCGACGGCCAGGAACAGGCCGGTGATCCGTACGCAGGACGCCCCGGCGGCCAGGGCGCAGGCCAGCGGCCACGCGCGGCGGCGGGCCGCCAGCCAGGCGGGCAGCGCGAAGGCGAGGAAGAGCGCCTCGGAGTAGCCGGCGAACAGGAAGACGGCGGGGGGACACAGCAGCAGCGCCAGGACGGCCCAGCGTCCCGCGCCGGCGGGCCCCTCGAAATCGGCGAGCCGGGCCAGCGCCACCACGGCCACCGCGCCGGCCACGAACGAGATGATCAGCCCGGCCAGCGTCCAGTCGTCGACCACCAGGTGGACCAGCCGCAGCGCCAGCGGCAGGCCGGGGAAGAACGCCGGCAGCCCGGGATCGGGCTCCAGCTTCGGGTCGCCGTCGTAGCCGAACTCCGCGATCTTCCGGAACAGGTCGACGTCCCAGAACTTCCACCGCTCAAGCAGCGGGGCGTGGTTCTGCCCGGAGACGATCAGGATCCCGTAGACCGCCACGAGGAGCATGCCGGCCCTGGTGCCCACCCACAGCAGCAGCGCGTCCCGGACGGTGGCGCTGCGCCGCAGCGGTTCGGCGGCGACCCCGCCTTCGGGGGGACTCGCCTGCCCGGGAGCCTCCGTGTCCGGCCCCGTTCGTTCCCCGTGCTCGGGGTCGTGCTCAGCTTCCTCGACGAAAGCCGTCACGTGCCGTCTCCTCTCGCACCTGCCGGCCCTCGCCGCGGATGTCGTTCCGCCTCGAATCGGGGCCGTCCCCCGGATCGCCGCCCGCTCCCCTGCCGCCTGTTCCCCCGGGCCGTACGAAGCGAGCGGCGGCCGTGCTCATGATCGGCAATGATGTCAAGCGCCCGGCGTCCCGCGCCAGGGCGATTTCGGCGCCGCCCGCATGAGCCGCCGGTGAACTCGGGTTTCCGCCGGATAAGCCGGCATAAGCCGGTGTGGCGGATGAAAATTGCAGGGCCCGGGGAAACGGGAGATCCGAGGAGTCATGCCGTGGTGGGCAACTGCCGGCGGGTATCCCTTGATCCTTGTGCGGGAAAGTCGGGACAATTTCCCCGTTATTCGCCTCAAATCGCATCCATCCCTTTCACCGCCGCCCGTACGGCGGCGCGTGGCATGCCGCCGTGCCATACCACCGCGACCCACGAGTGAGCGGAGGACGGCGGCGACCTCAGGGTCGGCCAACCCGACGACCCTGCCGACAGAAAGGATCGTGATGAGTCACTCAGCGCAGCGCCTGGGCGTGGTCGCCGAATCGGCGCCGGGCGAGACACGCGTGGCGGCCACCCCGGCCACCGTCCCGCAGTTGGTCTCGCTCGGCTACGAGGTGATCGTCGAATCGGGCGCCGGCAGACGGTCGGGCTTCACGGACGACGCGTACGCCAGGGCCGGGGCGCGGATCGCCGGCCACGACGAGACGTGGGACGCCGACGTCGTGCTGAAGGTGAACGCGCCGACGCCGGACGAGATCGCGGCATTGCACGACGGCGCCATGCTCGTCTCCCTTATCGGCCCGGCGGCGAACGCCGACCTGGTGGACGCGCTCGCGCGACGGCCGATCACCGTGCTCGCGATGGACGCCGTGCCGCGCGTCTCCCGGGCGCAGGCGCTCGACGTGCTCAGCTCGATGGCGAACATCGCCGGATATCGCGCCGTCATCGAGGCGGCGCACGCGTTCGGGCGGCTCTTCACCGGCCAGGTGACCGCGGCGGGGAAGGTCCCTCCGGCCAAGGTCCTGGTGGCGGGCGCGGGCGTGGCCGGACTGGCGGCCATCGCCACGGCGACCAGCCTGGGCGCGGTCGTACGGGCGACCGACCCCCGTCCCGAGGTCGCCGAGCAGGTGCGCTCGCTGGGCGCGGAGTTCCTCGACGTCGGGGTCGCCCAGGAGGCGAGCACGGACGGGTACGCCCGGGAGACCTCCCGGGACTACGACCGCCGCGCCGCCGAGTTGTACGCCGAGCAGGCCGCCGACGTGGACATCGTCGTCACCACCGCCCTGATCCCCCGGGCGTCCCGCCCCCCCGGCTGCTCACGGCCGACCACGTGGCGCGCATGCGGCCGGGCAGCGTCATCGTCGACATGGCCGCCGCGCAGGGCGGGAACGTCGAAGGCACCCGTCCCGGGGAGGCGGTCGTCACCGGCAACGGCGTGACCATCATCGGCTACACCGACCTCGCGGGGCGGCTGCCGGCGCAGGCCTCGCAGCTCTACGGCACCAACGTCGTCAACCTGATGAAGCTGCTCACCCCCGGCAAGGACGGCCGGCTCGTGCTGGACTTCGACGACGTCGTGCAACGCGCGATGACCGTCGTCCGCGACGGCGAGAAGACCTGGCCGCCGCCGCCCGTGCCGGTGAGCGCGGCCACCGCCGCGCCCGCCGCCCCCTCGGCCCCGGTGCGGGGAACGGCGGCGGCTCCCGCCGGGAGACCGCCGTCCCCGCCCGGACGGCGGCGCCATCTGGTCACCGCCGCCGTCGCCGCCGCGCTGTTCCTCCTGACCGCCTTCTCCCCGAACGCGCTGATCGAGCACGTCACCGTCTTCGTCCTGTCGATCGTGATCGGCTACTACGTCATCGGCAACGTCCACCACGCGCTGCACACACCGCTGATGTCGATCACCAACGCCATCTCCGGGATCATCGTCGTCGGCGCGCTGCTCCAGATCGGCCAGGGCGACACGGTCGTCGCCGTCCTGTCGTTCGTCGCCATCCTGCTGGCGAGCGTCAACATCGTCGGCGGCTTCGCCGTGACCCGGCGCATGCTCGGCATGTTCACGAGGAGCTGACCGTGACCCTCGCCACGGCCGCGCAGGCCGCCTACATCGTCGCCGCCCTTCTGTTCATCCTCAGCCTCGCCGGCCTGTCCAAGCACGAGACCGCGCGCTCTGGCGTCGTACTTGGCGTCGCCGGCATGGTCATCGCGCTCGCCGCGACGGTCGTCCTCGCCGCGGACGGCGGTGAGGCCCTCGCGGTGGTCCTGCTCCTGGCCGCGATGGCGATCGGCGCCGCCATCGGGCTCTGGCGGGCCCGGATCGTCGAGATGACCGCCATGCCGGAACTGATCGCCGTACTGCACAGCTTCGTCGGTCTCGCCGCCGTCCTGGTCGGGTGGAACGGCTTCCTGGAGGTCGAGAACGGCGGCGGGGCGCAGGCGGAGGTCCCCGGCTCGCTGCTGGGCATTCACCACGCCGAGGTGTCCATCGGCGTGTTCATCGGGGCGCTCACCTTCACCGGGTCGGTCGTCGCGTTCCTCAAGCTGTCGGCCCGGATCGACTCCCGCCCGATGACGCTGCCGGGCAAGAACGCCCTGAACCTGGGCGCGCTCGCGGCGTTCGCGGTCCTGACCGTGCTCTTCGTGATCTCCCCGAACCTCGGGCTGCTCGTCGCGCTGACCGCCGTGGCGCTGCTGCTCGGCTGGCACCTGGTCGCCTCCATCGGCGGCGGGGACATGCCCGTCGTCGTCTCGATGCTGAACAGCTACTCGGGATGGGCGGCCGCGGCGTCCGGGTTCCTGCTCGACAACAACCTGCTGATCGTCACCGGTGCCCTCGTCGGCTCGTCCGGCGCCTACCTGTCGTACGTGATGTGCCAGGCGATGAACCGCTCGTTCATCTCCGTGATCGCCGGGGGTTTCGGCATCGAGGCGGGGCCCGCCGGCGACCACGACTACGGCGAGCACAGGGAGATCACCGCCGCCGAGACCGCCGACCTGCTCAAGGAGGCCAAGTCGGTCGTCATCACCCCCGGGTACGGCATGGCGGTCGCGCAGGCGCAGTATCCGGTCGCCGACCTCACCCGCAAGCTGCGGGAACGCGGCGTCGAGGTGCGCTTCGGCATCCATCCGGTCGCCGGCCGCCTGCCCGGTCACATGAACGTCCTGCTCGCCGAGGCCAAGGTGCCGTACGACATCGTCCTCGAAATGGACGAGATCAACGACGATTTCGCCACCACGTCGGTCGTCCTCGTCATCGGCGCCAACGACACCGTCAATCCGGGGGCCGTCGAGGACCCGGACAGCCCCATCGCCGGGATGCCCGTCCTGCGCGTGTGGGAGGCGGAGAACGTCGTCGTCTTCAAACGGTCGATGGCCACGGGATACGCCGGAGTGCAGAACCCGCTGTTCTTCCGGCACAACAGCAGGATGCTCTTCGGCGACGCCAGGCAACGCGTCGAGGAGATCGTCTCCGCACTCTGACGGCGGCCGGCCTGCCGACGAACGCCGTTTCCGGCCGGGAGGACGACGCCTCCCGGCCGCGGTCACCCGTACTCGAGCTTCGTCAATCCGAAGCCGAGTTGGCTGTAGAGCTCCAGCTGGTCGAAGTATTCGCGGTGGGTGACGATCTTGCTGTCCTCGACGAAGGTCGAGCAGGTGGCGCGGAGAGTGATGTGGCGGCCCGTTCCCTCTATCTCACTGCCGTCGGGCAGGAGGAAAGGCCCGGTGTGGGTGCCGGTATAGGTCCACTCCGTGACGGCGGGATTGTCACAGTCGCCGAGCTCGAACCAGGCCGTCGCGCGGAAGTCCGGAAACCCCGTGAAGAACTGCTCGTACACCCAGGTGATCTGGTCGTGTCCTTCCACCACGCCTGACGGCGCGACGTACACGGCGCCGCGGCTGTAGCAGGACAGGATTCCCGGCATGTCGTGAGCGTTGATCGCGTCGGCCAGCCGATGCTTGAGCTCCCAGAAAGTGGCCATGGGGTGCCCTCGGTTCAATCGAATCTCGGCTTTTCAATGTACGCAGCGAGTGGTCTCTCCCTGGTTCCCGGAGTGCCTTGCCTTGGCAAAACCGCCTACTTCCCCGAGCGGCCGTGACGGTCGCAGGACACACTCAGGAAATACAAGATCTGTTGCACAACAACTCTTGTACGCCTAGGGTGAGCGGGTGAATGATCGTCCAACGCGTGAAGTGCGCGACTCCAAGGTGCTCGCCGCGATGTCCCATCCGCTGCGCCGGCGGCTGCTCGACATCCTGCGGGTGGACGGGCCCTCGACGGTGTCGGTGCTCGCCGACAGGACCGGGCAGGCCGTCGGCAACATCAGCCACCACCTGAAGGTCCTCGCCGCGAGCGAACTCGTCGAGGAGGTCCCCGAGCTCGCGCGTGACCGCCGGGAACGCTGGTGGCGCAGGTCGCCGGAGGTTCTCAGCTGGTCGGCGTCGGACTTCCCCGACGATCCCGTGGCCGCGGCGGCGGAATCGCTCGTCCTTGACCGGCAGACCGCCCTCGTACGGCAGTGGTTCGCCGAGCGCGACGGCTACCCGGAGGCGTGGCGGCGAGCGGCGTTCACCACCGACCACTGGGCGAGGCTGTCGGTCACCGAGCTCGCCGAACTGGAAGAGAAGATCTTCGCCCTGTTCGCCTCGCTGGCCGACCGGGAAGTCCCCGACGACGGGCAGGAGCGCAAGCTGGTCTTCCTGACCGTCCGCGCCGTACCGGGCCGGCCGTGACCACGACGCCGGTGGTCCGGGGCGGTCCGCTGGGGACGCGCGACTTCCGGCTCCTGTGGATCGGCGAGACGACGAGCGTGCTCGGCAGTTCCGTCGGCGGGGTGGCGCTTCCGCTGGTCGCCGTGGTGACACTGCACGCGAGCCCGCTCACCGTCGGGCTGCTGACCGCGGCCGCCTGGCTGCCGTGGCTGCTGGTCGGACTGCCGCCGGCGCATGGGTGGACCGGATGCCGAAACGGCCGGTGATGCTGGTGTGCAACATCGTGTCCATGATGGTGTTCGCGAGCGTGCCGATCGTGGCATGGTCCGGCGCGCTGACGACGTCGCACCTGCTCGCGGTGGCCACGGCGGGCGGGGCGGCGAAGGTGTTCTTCACCCTCGCCTACCGCGCGTACCTGCCCATGCTGGTCGAGAGCCGGCGGCTGCTGGAAGCCAACGCCAAGCTCCAGGGCGGCGAATCGGCCGCGCAGATCGCCGGTCCCGGGCTGGCGGGGCTGCTCGCGCAATGGTTCGGCGCGGTCAGCGGCGTGCTGGCCGACGCGGTCAGCTTCGCGATCGCCGTGCTGTGCCTGCGCTCCGTGGGCACGCGCGAGACCCGCCGGGAGAGTCCGGCGCGACCGCGGCTGCGCGCGGAGATCCTCGACGGGCTGCGGTTCGTCGTCCGCGACCCATACCTGCGCACCCTCACGGCCTTCGGCGCGATGTCCAACATCGCCCTGGTGGGCTACTCCTCGATCCAGGTGGTGTTCCTCACCCGGGATCTCGGCGCCGGGGCAGGACAGGTGGGTGTCGTGCTGGCGGTGGCAAGCTCGGGCGGCCTGTTCGGCGCCGCGCTGTCCGGGCGGATGGCCGCGCGGTTCGGAACGGCACGGGGATTCCTGCTGTGCGAGGCGCTCGCCGCACCGATGGCCCTGCTCGGGCCGATCGGCAGCGGCGGCACGGGACTGACGCTCTTCACCGCCGCAGGCTTCGGCACCGGCCTGGGCATCGTGGCGTCGAACATCCTGACGAGCACCTTCCGCCAGCGCTACTGCCCGGCCGAACTGTTCGGACGGATCACCGCGAGCGCCTCGGCCCTGAACTACGGCGCGATCCCCCTCGGCGGGCTGCTCGGCGGCCTGCTGGGCGATGCGATCGGCGTACGCGAGACCTTGGAGCTGATGGCCGTCATCCAGCTCTTCTCGGTCGCCATCCTGCTGCTGGGCCCATTCCGCCGCCTACGCGACTTCCCCGCCCTCCCTCGTCCTGTCGACCATGCCGCACCGGTCGCACCGAGATGATCAGAAGCGCGCCCTGGGCTCGTTGCCGGACATGCCGCTCGTACAGATCACGGAGGCGTCGGCGCTGGATGGTCGAGCAGGCCGCGGCGGCAGGGCACCCGCTGGAGCGCTTCCTGTCGCCTCCGGTTGCGGAGCCACCTTCATCGTGCGTCGCGGAGCTTGAGAATGTATGTGGCGGTAAGCGCAACGGCACGGTCGTCGTCGTTCGACAGATCTGCGAGGGCACGCGACGCCGTGATCCCCGGGATGTCCGCGAGCGCCTGTGTCAGCCGTCGACGTGCGGACGATTCGACGCCGCCGTGGGCGAGGCGGTCGACGAGCCCGGTAGCGATCTGATCGGCCAGGTCGGCATCACTCGCCAGCGCGCCCAGTGCGTCGGCCGCATCGACGTCGTTCGCCCCCTCGACGATCATGTCGATGAGCGCCGGGACCGCGTCGGCCACTCCACGTGCCCCGAGCGCCAGAGCCGCACACCTGCGAACCACGACGTCGGAGTTCGCGAGGGCGTGCCGCAGCAGTGCGGTGGCCGCACCGTCCGGAATCTCGGCGATGGACTGGACGGCACGTTTCCGCACCTCGGCTACCGGTGACTCGAGTCCCTCCGCCAGCAGCGGCACTCCGCTGTCGCCCGATTGCGCCAGAGCCCATCGAAGGGCTCCGGCGACGTTCGGGTCCGTCTCGCTCAGCGCCGCCTCGACCAGGGCTTCCACCGGCGCCGGAACCTCTTCGACCGCGGACAAGGCCGCGCGCTGGCGCTTCCCCGCGCTCTCCGACCCCAAGGCCTGGAGGAGTGCCACGATCCGGAGGACGTCCTCCCAGTCGGCGGGTTCCGCGGCACCGATCCGACGCAGCCGCGTGAGCAGTTCCGTCTCGGCCGCGATCCGTTCTCGCGTCTGGCGGATGAGATCGGCGACGAGCTCCGAGGGCGTGAAGCCGGGGTCGTCCAGCGCGCGCCCGACTTCACGCAGCGACAGCCCCAATGACCGCAGGCTCTCGATATGGAAGACTCGCCGGATGTCCTCGCTGGAGTACTCCCGGTAGCCGGCCTCGGTACGACCCGTTGGCCGCACCAGGCCGAGCGATTCGTAATGCCTGAGCATCCGGGCGCTGACCCCGGACCGTCGTGCCACATCACCGATCAACACCGCCTGTCACCCCTCCTGGCCGGCCGTGCCGAGGACCGCGACGCGCTTCGCCTCCTCGATCGCGTACTCGAATCCCGCATCCGGGTTGCGCAACAGCCGTTCCGTGGCGATCGCGTGCTGACGCACACGAGGGTCGCGATTCGTCATCGCGGCGCGCAGAGTCGGCATGATCACCTCACCGAGCGCGATGAGCGCCCGGCTGAGGCTCAACTGCGTCTCACGCTCGCCGCGTCCGAGCTGCGTCGCCAACACCCCGGCCAATTCGGATTCTTCACCTTCCGGCGCGAGTACGACCGCTGCCCGCCAGGCACTCCGCGCCACCTCGTCGTCGGCGTCGGTGAGCAGCTCCCGCGTGATCGCCGGCCATGCCCGCCGATCCCCGATCTTGGACAGCGTGTGCAACGCCTGGCTTCGCGCCTGCGCACGCTCCGAGCGAAGTTCGTCGATGAGCTTCGGAACCGTCATCGATGACGAGTGACGGGTGAGCGCCCAGGTAAGCATGTCGCGCACGTAGAAATCGGGCTCGATCGCGCACCGTTCGATGAGCTTGTCGATGAACCGCGGGTCCGGGGCCGTGCCGACCGCCAGCACTGCCTGCAGCCGCACCGACGAGCTGCTGTTCTCAAGCCCTTGAAGAACTCGCGACGTGTTCGTGTCCTCTTCTGGCGTGGTCATCGGGATCACCTCCGTGGCCACAGTGAAGGCCTTGTCACTGTGTCAAGGTCAAGCGGGGCCACGCCGTGACATGTCGGGGCACCCTCGGCGAGCCGACGGTCACGGCGGCGCGGGCGCCGCCGCCTGATCCCTGTCTGGACCCGCGTCGGTCTCACCCGCCGGTGTATACAAGGCGAATATGACAGCGGATACCTTCACGGATTCGACAGCATTCCTCGCCTCCAAGGGCGCCGCCGAGATCCCTCACCCCGGCGGCACGCTCCTGGAGCACCTGCACCGCGTCGCTGCCCAGCTCGAGGACTGGGACGCGCCTGAAGAGGTGCGACTCGCCGGTCTGTGTCACGCGGCCTACGGCACGGACGGCTTCGACCACCGGCTCCTCGACCTCGCCGACCGGGCCGTGCTGGCCGCGGTGATCGGGGCCCCGGCCGAGGCGCTGGTGTATCTCTACGCCTCCTGCGACCGCGCAGCCACCTACCCCGCCCTGCGCTTCGCAGACCGCTTCACGGGCCGGCCGGTGGACCCTTCCGACGCCGAACTCCGGGCGTTCATCCTGATCACGGCCGCGAACGAGATCGACGTCGCCCGGCACAACGCGGACATCCGCGCGGAACACGGGCCCGCGCTTCACGCGTTCTTCGCCCGTAACCGGCACCTCCTGCCACCGGTCGCCTGGGAGTCCGTCAAGGAGACCTTCGCCGTCCGCATCGCGAGCCTCGATCACCTGGTCCTGACCGTGGCCGACATCCCCCGGACGATCGACTTCTATCGGGACGCCCTCGGAATGGAGCCGGTGACCTTCAGTGGGGGCCGCCACGCGCTCGCCTTCGGTTCCAGCAAGATCAACCTGCACCGGGCCGGGCACGAGATCCGGCCGCACGCCCTCCGCCCAGTGCCAGGCAGCGCCGACCTCTGCCTGATCACCCACTCACCCCTGGATCAGGTGGCCGCGCATCTGAACGCCGTGGGCGTGCCCATCGAAGAGGGTCCGGTCCCCAGGACCGGCGCGCTCGGCCCGATCACCAGCCTGTACATCCGCGACCCGGACCACAACCTCATCGAGATCTCCAACTACGACTGAGGACGTAGCCGAGTGAGCCCGCGCTGGGCGAGGTCTCGAGGAGACGCGCCGGGGCCACCCGGTCAACGGGGGCAGCGGTCGTCGGCGAGGGATCTGTTCGCATCGGGATTCCCGAGGGACACCGCCGCGTTCCAGTCGGCGCAGGCGGCGCCGGTGTCGCCCAGCCGGGATTCGGCCACTCCACGCTGGTAATAGGCGTCGGCGTATTGCGCAATCAGTCCGATCGCCGCGTTCAGATCGGATATCGCCCCGCGCGGGTTGCCCAGCGCAATCCCGGCCACTCCCCGGGAGTAGTAGGCCTCTGCCAGCTGCGGGTCATAGGCGATGGCCGTGGAGAGGTCCGCGTACGCGCCCGAGTAATCGCCCAGAGCGATTTTGGTCTTACCGCGCTCGCTGTAGGCGGCGGGGAAGGTCGGAAGCCGCGACACCTCGTAGTCGAGCTCGCCGAGTGCCCCGATGTAGTCGCGGTCGTGGTACTTGATCAGGCCGAGGTAATGGTGCGCCAGGACGAAGTCCGGGTCGAGGGCGACGGTGCGCTCGAAATCCGATGTGGCGCCGGTGTGGTTTCCGTCGCGGAACCTGGCGATGCCCCGGCTGTTGTACGTGAACGCAACGCCGGGCTCTTTGGCGATGGCGTCGCTCATGATGGTTTCCGTATTCTGCCAGGCCGTGTTCCGGATGACGGTCAGCGTGGCGAAGAGGATCACGAACACCGCCGTCGCCCCGATCGCGCCGACACGCAGCCTGCGATCAGGGTGCCGGAGCGCTGTGTCCGCGAAATGTCCGGCGATGAGGAAGAGGCCGAGATACGGCAGGTACGCATATCTGTTCGCGTGGTAGCCGTCGATGAGGAGAACGGCCTGGGTCGGCGCGATGGTGACCGCGAAGAACCCGAGTCCGAAGACGACGATTCCGCGAGCTCGCCTCACGAGCAACAAAGCGGCGGTCCCGGCCGCGAGCGCGAACGGGAGAAGGTAGAGGTACCAGGGAAAGGGCGTGTGGGGGTACTCGTAGGCGAGGGACAGGTGGAATGGGAAGATCGCCTGCACCAGATGGTTGACCAACGCCGAGCAGGTCAGGAGAACCCGGTCGGCAAGGGTGTACCCGTGCTGCGGGATCACATCCTGCCGTACGTTCAGCGCGACGAGAACCGTGATCGCGGCGACGACGAGAAACGGGATCTTCTCCAGGAACAGTCGCCGGTTCGGCCTGCGGCCCTGCACGTGGTCCACCAGGAACAACACCAGGGGAAGCGCGACGGCGGTCGACTTGGAAAGCGCGGCCAGCCCGAACAGGACCAGGGACCAGGCCAACGGCTGCCAGCGCTGTGACGTGGTGTAACGCAGGTAGACCAGAAGCGCGGCCAGTGAGAAGAGCGTGGCCAGCAGGTTGCTGCGGGCGGAGATCCAGGCGACCGTGTCGGCGTTCACGGGATGGATCGCGAACGCCGTCGCGACGAAGCAGGCCAGGAAGGCACGCTCGGTGAGCCGGCGGAACAGCAGGAACACCAGCACCACATTGGCCAGGTGCAGTATCAGGTTCGTGAAGTGGTACATGCCGATCGCGCCGTGTCCGAACAGATAGTCGATCGCGTACGACACGTACACCAGCGGCGTATACATGAACTGCAGCGGCGTGGTGAACCAGTGGCCGATGTTGGCCCCGCTGAACTCCCGGATGGAGACGTTGTCCACCACGCCTTCGGGATCGTCGAAATAGATGAAACCGTTGCCGAGGCCGTTGGCGTGGACGGCGAAGGCTCCCGCGACGATCAGGAACAGAATCTGCCATTGCAGGGAAGGATTCCGCGTTCCGGTCGCAGGTCTGCGCGCGGCGGCATAACGAGCACCGCGGCGAACGGCCGGGCGAGCGGGCGTCATCACACGCCTCCAGTGAGCGTCGTCGCTGTCGGGCGTCCCAATCCCACCGGCGCTCTTTCGCCGGCTTTCCGGTTGTCCGCGACGCGGCCGTACCCTTCACGGCGCGCATTCACCGGGAGTGGCGGACCGTCTCGGACTGTACGCCCGCACTGATCGGATCCGATACCGACCGCGGCCCTCGTCGTCCCGCAGAGGGGCCTGATCAGGCGAGCTTGTCCAAGGCGGCGAGGTCGCCGTCTGAAACGATCAGACCGCGGTACGGTCCGGCCGCCCTCGCAAGGCGACGATGCCGATGGCGAACAGCGCCGCGAAGAAGACGAGGTCCGGCACCAGGAACCAGGCCCCGGGCAGCCCGAGGGCGCCGAGGAGGCACGAGACGATCAGCGCGACCCCGATCCACCACGGCAGCGTCCGCGCCCTCAGCACGGCGATGCCGAGGCAGATCGAGCCGACGACCAGCGCCAGGAGCGCGACACCCTCGAATACCGCGAAGCCCGCCGGTTCCTCCGCGGGGATGCCGCCGTGGCCGACCAGATAGGGCTTGACGAAGGCCTCAGTTGTGCCCTCGCCGACATTGAGCATCACCAGCGCGGCGAACACGCCGACGTAGCCGGCGATGTGCAGCTTCGGCGCGCGCCCGGCGAAGGTCAGGATCACCGGCAGCCCCAGCGCGATGACGACGTCCCCGACCAGTGCGATCCCCTCGAACAGCGGCCAGTTCTGGTAGCGGAACACCTCCTCGCCGCTGCCCGGCGCGAGCAGGTTGGCGGCGAGGTAGCCCGCCGCCGCGACGATCGTGCCGACGATGAGCGCCCATCCGGCGAGACGTCTCACGTTCACGGTCATGGTCTCCTCCATGGTGTGCAGCGCCAGGCGCTGTGCGCGATGCCGTCCGTCGGCGGCGCGTCCTCAGCGTCGGTCCCGCGCACCCGCGGCGTCGTCGTACGGGGGTCGGCGCCGGTTCATACCCCGGTCGCGAACCACGCTGCCGGAAATGCGACCTCCGGATGACGTCACGCGAGCGTGCCCGCAGTAACTTGCGGGTGTGATGGACGTGACAAACCCGGTCCAGCCCCGGGCGGAGTCGCCGGCGCGTGCGTGGCTGCGGCACAGGCCCGCCGGGCTGCTCCCCGACGCGCTGCTCGCCCTTGCGATCACCGGCTTCGCCCAGGCCGACCTCGCGTTCCATCTCGACAACTCGACGCCGTACGGCCCGATGCCGGCCGTGGTCGTCTCCACGCTGGTGGCGACCTCGATCCTGGCGTTGCGCCGGGTGACGCCGCTCGCCACCGCCGTGATCGTCGCGGTCGCGATCGCCGGGCCGATGCTGGCGACGCCGCTGACGGTCACACTGTGGGGCGACTTCCTGCCCATCCTGGTCGCCACCTACTCGGTGGCCCGGCACAGCGTGTCGGCACGGGCCTTCATCGGCGTGGCGGCCGTCGGCGCCGGCCTGGTCGTGGTGTTCCTGCGCAACCCGGAGTCCGGCACCGTCGGCAACATCCCGTTCGTCGCGGTGCCCTTGGCGGTGTGCTTCGTCGCCGGCCGGGTGCTGCGTGCCCGCGCCCGCAGCCACTCCGACGACCGCGCCCGGGCCCGGCAACTGGAGGCCGAGCGCGAGGAAGCGATCCGAGTCGCGCTTGCCGACGAGCGCGCCCGCATCGCGCGCGAGTTGCACGACATCGTCGCCCACTGCGTCAGCGTCATGGTGGTCCAAGCGGGCGCCGCCGAGGACCTGCTCGACCGCGACCCGCAGAAGGCGCGAGCACCGCTGCGCTCGATCCAGGAGACCGGACGGCAGGCCGTCGGCGAACTCGGGCGCATGCTCGGCCTGCTACGCGGGGAACGGGCCCAGCTCGAGCTCAAGCCGCAGCCGGGCACGGCCGACCTGGCCGAACTGGTCGACCACATGGCCACGATCGGCCTGCCGGTCGAGCTCACCGTGGAGGGTTCGGGCCGCCCCCTCCCACCCGGCCTGGACCTGACCGTCTACCGGATCGTGCAGGAGGCGCTCACCAACGTGCTGAAACACGCCGCTCCGACCACCGCGCACGTCAGGTTGCACTACGACGATCAGTCCGTACGGGTGAGCATCCGCGACACCGGGCGAACAGACGGATCGGGCGGAGCCGACACCGACCGCGTCGGGCACGGCCTGATCGGGATGCGCGAACGGGTCGGGCTCTACGGTGGTTCGCTCGAGACAGCGGGCACGCCCGGCGGCGGCTTCACCGTGACGGCGCAGTTGCCGCTGGAGGCGGGCCAGCGATGATCAGGGTTTTGCTCGTCGACGACCAAGCCCTCGTACGCGGCGGTTTCCGCTCGATCCTGGAGGGTCAGGACGACATCGAGGTGGTCGGCGAGGCGGTCGACGGCATCGAGGCCATCGACCGGGGGTCCGTGCTGCAGCCCGACGTCATCCTCATGGACATCCGCATGCCCCGCCTGGACGGCATCGAGGCGACGCGCCACCTGCTGAACCGCGGCCACTGCCGGGCGCGCATCCTCATGCTCACGACATTCGACGAGGATGAGTACGTCTACCAGGCGCTGCGGGCCGGGGCGAGCGGCTTCCTGCTCAAGAGCGCACCACCGCGCGAGCTGGCCGGAGCCGTCCGTACGGTCGCCGCGGGCGAGGCACTACTGGCACCGGAGATCACCCGGCGGATGATCGAGGACTACGTCCGCCGCCCACGGCCGGGCTCCGGCCACCCGGCCGGGCTCGAGACGCTGACGCCGCGCGAACTCGAGGTACTGAGGCTCATCGCCCGAGGCCGCTCCAACGCAGAGATCGCCGCGGAACTCTACCTCAGCAAGCCGACGGTCAAGACCCACGTCACCCGCATCCTCGCCAAGCTGGGTCTCCGCGACCGAGTCCAGGCCGTGGTCTTCGCCTACGAATGCGGTCTCGTCCACCCCGGCCACTGACCCACTGCGCCGAAGAGGCCAACCCCCGCGTCGACCGGCGACGTCCGCTGCGGCGGCCGAATGGTGGCGACGTAATCGGTCGGCGCACGCGGAAGCGGCCCACCTGAAGAGTGGCCAGGAATATAGATGGCTCAGTTGTCGGTGTCGAGCGATGCTGTACCGGTGTCGTCGTTGCTGACCGCGGTGAGATATGAGCGGACGACTGCCCTGTTGCGAGGCAGACGCATCCGAAGAGTCGTCTACTACCCATTGACAGGCGGGGAAGACGGCCGCCATGTCGAGGACTGGGACTTCGGGCCCTGGCACCAGCCGACGATGGGCGTCGAGCTGTTCACCGACGATGGCGCTTGCTTTTCAGCTGTATGGGGAAGCAACTTCGACCACTACGGGCTTGAGCTCTTCCCTGAGCCGATGACCGCTCATCTGCGCCTGATCGGAGAGCCGTACGGGTCAGCTCCGGTGGAAGTGACCGACCACCCGCGCTGGTCGAGCCTGGTCGACAGGAAACTGACCTGCGTTGACATTGCCTGGTCCGAAGACCCTGAGCGCGGCAACCGGGTGCCGGACGCGATCCGGTTGTGCTCACGAGAGAGGGCAGTGTGGATTGCCGCCGGCCGACCGGCGGACTGGCCACCAGGCGAGGTCTACTACCTCGGTACCGACGACGTGATGGTCGTCTTCACCGCCGAGTTCGCGGCCAAGGTAGGCATTCCTGTTGTCCGCTGATTCGTTCGGCCGAGCGCAGTCACGCCACGCGACAACCGGCCCGGCGAGGCGGACGACACGATCCGTCTTGCCCGAACCGCGGCCCTCGCCATGGGACGCGACCCGACGCCGGATGAAGACTTCTGCCGCGATTCTCCGGCGCCCCAGGTCGTATGTTCACGCGAGGTGCCGTGACTGATCCGTCGTGGTACACATGGGGAATTCGGCAGCGTTAGCCCATTCCGTCCATTGAGAGGGTGCATGGCCGCAGGGAGGCGATGGATCTGGGGCGTACTGGTCGCGATCGCGGCCGTTGCCGTCCTGACCGGTTGTTCCTCGACCGCGACCATTGCGGAGATCCCATGGCCGCAGCCGACTTGGCATCCCGAGACGGGCCCCGATTCGCATTTCGCAGCCGACGATCTTTGTCCGAAGGGTCGGGGGCCGAGAGGCCTGGATTGTCGCTCGAAAGCTCCCGGATACAAGGCGTGCATGAAGCGGCATCCGGTGAAAAATTCGGCCATGCTGTGTCAGCAAGCGCTTGTCGTACGAATTGAATGCCGTTTCGGAGAACGAGCCATCTTTCACAGCGGACAGGACTGTGCCTCGTCGTTCGATTCTTACATCTCATGCCGCACGGGAACTCCGAAGCGGTCTGATGACGTGTGCGCCGGAGGCGAGAGAGAGTTCCTGCGCTGTCCGGGCAACTTTGATCCGGCCAGCGATTTCAACTGCGTGAAGGCGCGAGACGCCTACTACGATTGTCGCGGCGACACGCGAGGCGATGACATAATTTGTGCAACGTATATCGAGGTTGTCAGTGTGTGTCGCACACTGCGCGTGAACTGCTCCGACCTTCGCGACAAGTACCTCACTTGCACGACCGAATGGCCATCCCCCAACGAGTGCGCATTCGGGTTGAACATGAGAGTCAATTGCTTACGCGATCTCCACGCCGGCATCTTCCTGCAGATCGCAACATGCGACTCCATATGGAGTGATCACCTCAGAGATTGCGCTGGCATCAAGGGATTGAACGTCGACAGCTCTACGCCCTGCACACACGCCGCCAACTGGAATGAAGCGAGCTATTCGATCTGCGAAAAGCATGGCGACTCCGCCGAGACGGTTGGCGTGGATTATGTGAACCCGAAGGACCGCAATAATGACCGGTTGCCGGTTTGCTGGGCACCTCAGAGCGAGAAGCACCATGTGGAGGAGGAGGCCGAACACGCCATAGGTGGAAGGAGTGTCCGCGTCATACACCGCTTCGGCGATACCCGCTACGAATCCATGTGATCACTAGAGAGGCTTGATGGCTGGGGTTACGGGGTCGAAAGTCCAGTCCGACCTCGGCGAGCAAGCCGGTGACGGCACGAGCAACGGTCCCTCCGCCTGGCGGAGCAGCTTGAGACAGGTGGTGCTTTCGAGGTGTGGCCTGAGTTCCGCATCGGACGCAGCCGCATCAGCGACAGGGGACGCCCGAGCAGTTCGCTCGTATGCAGCGGGCGGGCGAGCGGGCAACCACGCTCGCCCGGCGACGCTCTTCGTCATGACCGCGTGAGGGGTCGGGTCTCCACTGCGCCGGTGACCGCGAGGTGGCGGCGGCGGCTCGGCATCATCATGGTCGGATGGGAGACGCTCCAGGCCGCGCTAGCGCAGATCATCTCCTTGATGCGGGCGGCGGTCCGGCCCGTGAAGACGGTGGACGTGACCTGATCGTCGGGGGTCACGCGCTGGATGATTCCATCGCGGCGTCCGAGGCTGATGCACTGCAGGGAGTAGCCGATCGTGGTCTCGGGAACCTTGCGGCCAGTCAAGCGCGCGGCGATGACGTCGGCTGCCAGCCACGCCATCGGGTTCGCCGAGGCGCAGGACATCCGCAGCGGCTTGCCACCCGCGCCCATGGCGAGCGCGGCGTCGCCGACGGCGTACACATCGGGGTGCGAGACCGATCGCATGCTGGCGTCGACGACGATCCGGCCTGTGTCGGACACCTCAAGGGTGGTGGCGGCCGCGATCGGGTGCACGGTGAAACCTGCGGTCCACACGGTCACCTGGGCCCGGATCTTGCTGCCTGTACCGGTGACCGCGCCGTCCGGTTCGACGCGCGTGATGTCGACGTGGTCGTGGACCGTGATGCCGAGCCGGTCCAAGGCGCCGCGCAAGTGGCGCTGGGCCTTGTCGCTGAGCCAGCCGCCGACGCGACCGCGGGCGGCGATCGCGACCTCAAGGTCCGGGTGGGCTTCGGCGATCTCGGTGGCCGCCTCGATGCCGGTCAGGCCGCCGCCCACGATCAGCACGGTCCCACCGGGCTTCACCTCGCTCAGGCGCGCCCGCAGTCGGAGAGCGGCCTGCTTGCCGGCCACGTTGTAGGCGTGCTCGGCGACACCAGGGACGCCGTGATCGGCGATGGCGCTGCCCAGGGCGTACACGAGGGTGTCATAGGCGAGGGTCTCACCGTCGAGATCGACGGTCTTGCCTTCCACATCGACAGCGGTGACCCGCGCGATCCGGACCTGTACGCCGGTGCCCGCGTAGAGGTCGCGCAGTGCGCGAGGCTGCAGATCCTGCCCGCTCGCGAGCTGGTGCATGCGCACCCGTTCGACGAACTCCGGATCGCCGTTGACCAGGGTGATCTCGACGTCGTCGCGGTGCAGCCGCTTGGCGAGGCGACCGGCGGTGTTGGCTCCGGCGTACCCGCCTCCCAGGACGACGATGCGGTGCTTCATGGCTCGCTCCTATCTGGTTGCTTTCACCTCCTGAACCGGACAGGCGCGCGATCCCTGACAGGGACCAAATGTGATGTGGGTCACCAACTCGCCGGGAGCGGGCGATGAGGTCCAGCGGCCGCCCACTGGCGCGCGATGCGCTGAAGTTTGTCGGGGTTGACCTGGATGTGGATCGAGGCGAGGCCTTCGGGGGTCGCATCGAGGCAGAGCACGCCGATGATCTGCTCGCCGACCTCGACCAGCACGGCAGGACCGCCGTTGACGACGACAGCGTAGAAAACGGGATCGCCGCCCACGAGGGCTCGTTTGGAGTCGCTCCGCTGGAACATGCCACGCAGGTACTGGGCGATGCCCATCGCTCCGATGATCGGGGTCCTGCGAGCGACGACCTTACCGCCGCCGTCGGCCACGCTGACCGCGTCGTCGGCGAGCAGCCGAATCAGTGGCTCGGTGTCGCCGCTGAGGGCCGCGGCGAGAAACTCCTCGACGATCTTCCGCGCGGCGACCGCATCAATCTCCGTACGGGATCGTTCGACAGCCAGATGCTGCCTGGCACGCCGGTAGATCTGCTGGCAGTTCGACTCGGTGATGTCCAGAATCTCCGCGATCTCGCGGTGCGCGTACCCGAACGCCTCGCGCAGCACATACACGACGCGCTCATTGGGTGACAGCCGCTCCATAAGGGTGAGCATCGCCATGGAGACCGACTCACGCTGCTCGAAAGTGTCGGCGGGGCCGAGCATCCGATCTCCGTCCAGCACCGGCTCAGGAAGCCACTGCCCCACGTAGGTCTCCCGCCTGGCCCGCGCCGAGGTGAGCTGGTTGAGGCAGAGATTGGTGAGCACCTTCGTCAGCCACGCTTCGGGCGTCTCGATCCGTTCCCGGTCCGCCGCATGCCAGCGCAGGTACGTATCCTGCACCGCGTCCTCCGCATCACCGGCCGATCCCAGCAGCCGGTAGGCGATCGCCTCCAAACGGCCCCTGGAGCTCTCGAACAGATCGGCCTCGTGCGTGCGGAGCGACATTGCCCCATGATCGGGCATGCGCGCAGGTCGCGTCCACACCGTGCCAGATACCGCAAGGCATCGTCCGGCAGGGCCGCGATCTGTTCTTGAGCGAGAGGATCGGGCTCGACGATCGAGTACGCCTACCGCTCGATCCCGCGCTCCGCCAGCAGCTGGCGCCACGCCATGCCACCCCGAGGAATCGGTTTGCCGGCTTCGGCCAGTTCCTGGACGTGGGCAGCCCCGCTCGTAGACATCTATGCGACCCTGTGGATCTTTTCTGCAGGGACGGCCCGACCGCGGGGCGGGTGGCGATGCACGCCACTGCTTGAGCTTGTTGATCAGTGTTCCGTAGCTGTGGACGCCTCGGTCGAAGGCGAGTGGCCGCCCACCTCGGCGGCCTTTGCGCAGCCGGTTGCGGACTTGGTCGGCGCGTTCGGGGATGTGGTGCCCATGCCATGCTGGCGTGCCTCATGGGATCGCGAGCGCGCCATTAACGCCGTTATGTGCCCTCGCCCAAGGCGTTCTCGCGAGCGGTCTTCGCCTCCTCGCCCATCAGGTAATGCACGGCCGTGCCCGGCAGGGTGGGCAGCTCGGCCCAGTGAGTGATCGGGTCGTCACAAATCTGGGGGTCGTCACGGTCCCGGCCGTAGGGCAGGCGGACGACACCGTCAGAGTCGACGAAGCAGTCGTGGTGCTCACGCCCGTCCTCATCGAAGTGACGGGTGGTGAAGTACATCGGCCTCACCAGCCAGAATTCCTGCCCGGCGTCCGGATCGCGCCCGTCCACATCGTCGGACGCGAAACGGCCCGTGATCGCGGCGGCCACGGGCATTCCGTCCTCCGGCAGCCTCTGCCGTGAGTCCACCCACTCCACCTCCGCGCGCATGTTCATGCCGGCTCCGATCTTTTGTCAGGTACGGCCATTTTCGCATTTCCGCCCTTGCCCCTCCGTTCAGCGTTGGCGAGCGGAATGCGCAGCCCTGTACGCCCCCGAAGCGATCGATACCAGCGCTCTACTATCGCGCCGAGGAGCGAAGGAGAAGGCGTCGGAGACGGATCCGGCGGACACACCAAGCCGTCATCGCCGACGCGATGAATCGCAATATCAAAAATGCCAAGATCCAAAGTTGATGGCACGTTAATGACACGAAGCCCCGTGGCGTGATCGCAGGCTTGTAAGTCAACCCAGGAACGGGCGGGACCAGCACCGGAACCCGCCCCGACCTGGGCGTACGGTCCATCATCGTCCACCGCTGTCCGGGCTCGTCCATGGCGATCGTCACCCCAGACGGCAGCGTCCGTAATCAGCCTTGGGCAACAGCGTGAAGGCCTCGACGTGGCGTGGGCGCACGATCCGGAAGTGCCGCTGGTCGACTGTCGCGACCTCCCTCAGCCCCAGACCGTCCGCGATCTCGATGACGGCAGCGTCCACCAGTCCAAGAGGAAGATCGAGGTACCTCTCGACGAGTTCCGTCATGCGCGGAAAGTTCACGCAGGAGCACGTCAGAGGCTCATCTCGGAGCGCAGGATCTCCTCATGGCGTTCGGCAAGGTCCGGTTCAGCCTCGAACGACGCGAAGAAGGGAAGGTCGCGCTCCGCCGGGGCAGGCTCGTCCAGACGGCCGCGGATCAACTCCAGAGCCGGGCGTAGCTCCGACTCCGGCAACTGCCCCCGAGCTCAACCCGGTCGAGGGCGTGTGGGCGCACACGAAGAAGAGCCTGGCCAACGCCGCCATGCGCGCCGTCGACCAGCTGATCGCCCTGGTGAAGAACCGGCTCAAACGGATGCAGTACCGCCCCGCCCTCGTCACCGGCTTCCCCGCCAAGACCAGCCTGGACTTCCGACCCCCGTAACCCCAGCCATTAAGCCTCTCTAGTGCGGATATTCCGGAGCCGAGACAACCGGACGGGCAGGTGTCACCGTCGAGGTCAGCTGCCGACGGGGTACCGGCTGGTGATCGCGACGCGGTTGAAGGCGTTCATCACGGTAGCGAGCCAGGCGACTGCCGAGACCTGGTCTGCGGTGAGTACGGCCGCGGCAGCGTTGAAGTCCTCGTCGCCGACGTGTCCGTCCGGCACGCGTGTGATCGCCTCGGTCAGGCGGAGGGCGGCGCGGTCGGTCTCGGAGAAGTAGTCGGTCTCTTCCCAGGCGGGCAGCACGGCGATCCGGTCGGGATTTTCGCCCTTCTTGAGGGCGGCGCGAGTGTGCATGCGCAGGCAAAACGCGCAGCCGTTGATCTGGGAGGCGCGGATCCTCAGCAGCTCGACCAGGAGCGGGTTGAGGCCCGCTGCGGCAGCGGCCTCTTCCACCTCCGACGACAGGGCGATGAGGGCCTTGTAGGCGGCCGGGTGCTGCTCGCCGATGTTGACGCGCTGGTGGTTAATCATGGTTCCTTTGATTCCTTCGTGGTCTGCCCGCGCCCTTCGGGCGCGTCTTGGTGGCGGGTGGTGTGTGTTCTGGCAGGGGCAGAGTTGTGCGAGTGTTGCCGCCCGCTGCGTGCCCCGAGCTATGAGCTCGGGTCGTCGACCTTGAGCTTGTCTCCGGTGTTGGAGACGAAGACGACCAGGAGCTTCGCCGGTTCCGTCTGACTGGGATTTTCCGTGAGCTGGTGGTGGGCGCCCGGCTGCTCGACCCAGTTCTCGCCCTGATGGAACGTACGCACCGGCTCGCCGGTGACCTGGCTGCGAACAGTGCCCTCGAGCACGTAGGCGTAGACGAACGCCGAGCCGTGCCGGTGCGGCATCGCGCGTGCAGTCGGCGGGAGGGTGACGATCGCCGAGGTGAACGTCTTGCCCTTGACGTTCGGAAGCGCCTGTGTGAGCAGAGGCGTTAGGGTTTCGGATGGTGGCTTCGAAACCGCGGCGGCGGACGGCGCTTGGCAGTCACAGGTTTCGCAGCGGCGACTGACGCCTTACTCGTTGCAGGCCCTGCTGTCGAAGCGCATCCGGTGACCGTGGCCACCAGGCCGACAGCCAAAAGGCCACCGGCAATCCGCGTTCCAATCACGATGGCTCTCCTACTCAGTCTTCCGTGACCCGGATGATCGTCTTGCCGAGGATGCGCCTGCCGGGGGCGAACGCGGCGGGTGCCTCGGCGAGTGGCCGCACAGCACCGACGAGCGGCTTGAGCCGACCGTCCCTCAGCCGCGTGGCGAGGTCGGCGAGCCGGGCGCGGTCGGGTTCGACGACGAAGAAGACCGCCCGCCCGTCCTTGGGCTGGACCTTGGGCGGCATGACGATGGTGACGAGCGTGCCGCCGGCCCGGACCAGGGCGGCCGAGCGGTCGAGGATGTCGCCGCCGATCACGTCGAACACGACGTCGACCTCGCCGACGTCCTCGAGCTTCTCAGTCTGCAGGTCGACGAAGGTGTCGACGCCGAGACCGAGTACGCTGTCCCGGTCGGCGGCCCGGCCGGTGCCGATCACGCGGGCGCCGGCCTCGCGCGCGAGCTGTACCGCGATCGAGCCGACGCCGCCCGCGGCACCATGGATCAGGACGGTCTGGCCTGTGGTGAGACGGCCGTGCTTGAACAGGCCCTGCCAGGCGGTCAGCCCGGAGATCGGCAGCGCGGCGGCCACGGTGTGGTCGATGTCCGTCGGCAGCGGGGCGAGGTTGCGTGCCTCCACCGCGGTGTACTCGGCGAGCGTGCCGTTACGGGTCCAGTCGGCCAGGCCGAACACCCGCTGTCCGACGCTCAGGCCGGTGGTGCCGTACCCCAGCTCTACGACGACACCGGACAGCTCGTGCCCGGGCACGCTCGGCGTTCGGTCGCGGCCGGCACGATCGGTCCACGTGGCGGGCCAGTCCAGCTCGCCAGGGGTGAAGCCGGCGGCGTGCACCCTCGCGATAACGTCGTTCTCGGCCGCATGGGGGTAGGGCATGTCCGTCAGGGACATCCCGGCAAGACCGGCGTTACGATCTCGCACAGTTATGGCTTGCATACAGGTCCTTACTGGAGAGGGGCGAGTCGGGCGCACAGCCTGTTCACACGCAGGACTCAAAGCGGCTCGTCATCGGGGTGACGCTGCAGGTGGATGTACGCCGTTCTGCATGATCGACCCACCTGCTGTCGCGTATTCCTTCGTCGCCCGTTTTGCGTTCTCATCAGGGAGACGAGGTAGCCCCTCCGGGTGTGACAGCTCAGACGCGCACGAGTTTGTCGGGATTGATGACCCTGCGGTACGCGGTGATCAGACCGTCTGCGATCTGGACCGTGTCGACGGAGTAGACCCGGCCCTCCCGGCGGAACACGAGGGCGAGCTCGCCGCCGACCTCGACGACGTCGATGCGGTCCAGGTGCCACTGGCGCCCCACGCGCACCATGACCTCGGCGACGCGCTCACCGCCGTGGATGAGCTTGCGTGCCGCGGGAACCTTGCCGCCGCCATCGGTGACGTAGACGGCGTCCGGGTGCAGGAGCCTGACCAGGCCGGCCAGGTCCCCGGCCTCGTAGGCTGCGCGGAAGACCGTGAGGACGCGTTCACGCTCCACCTTCGACGCCTGCGGCGTGGACTGCTTCGCCTTGGCCACCCGCCGTCGTGCCCGCGAGGCGAGCTGACGGGCAGCCGGCACGGAGCCGCCCAGCACTTCGGCGATCCGGCCGAACTCAAGACCGAAGACATCGTGCAGGACGAAGGCCACACGCTCCGGCGGGCTCAGCTCTTCCATGATCAGCAGCATCGCCAAACTGACGGACTCGTCGACGAGTACCGGCTGCGACGCGTCCGGCCCCGTCAGCAGCGGCTCCGGCAGCCACGGCCCGACATAGGTCTCCCGGCGGAAACGGGCACTCTTGAGAATGTCGTACGACCGTCGCGCGGCCACCGTCACCAGCCAGGCCTGCAGATCACCGATGTCTCGCAGATCCGCTCCGGTGGCCCGCAGCCACACGTCCTGGGTCACATCCTCGGCATCGGCCACACTCCCCAGCAGCCGGTAGGCCACACCGAAAACCGCGGGCCGGTGCCTCTCCCATTCGGCTCCGAGCGGGTCCTCCTGCTCAGACCGTCCGGGCCCGTGCCCGTCACCCATACAAATCGCAACCTCCCCCAGCTTGCGCATCCAGCGTAGCTATCCGAACTCGGGATCTTCGAAGGCAGCTCCGCGGAAGCGAGCCAGTCCGCTCAGACACGGCAGCCGTAAGTCGTGATCAAGCTGCTTTGGGGCGTGATGCAGGAGCGGGCCGACCGATTCGCCGGCCTCCAGCGCTCTCACACCCCCACCACAGCCGACCCGTTCGCCCTGGTGCTCGTCGACGAGGTGGCGTTCCTGATCGCCTACCAGTCCGACAAGCTGCTCCGCGCCCGGACCATCGCCGCGCTCGCCGTCCTCACCACCCAGGGCCGCGCGGTCGGCATCGGCGTCATGGCCGCACTCCAGGACCCCCGCAAGGAGGTCATGAACATCCGCAACCTGTTCCCCGTCAAGATCGCACTCCTGCTCGACGAGTCCGAGCAGGTGGACATGGTCCTCGGCGACTGCGCACGCGACCGGGGAGCACTCGCCGATCACATCTCACCCGTCCCTGAGCTGGGCGCGGGCGTCGGCTACCTCCGGCTCGAAACCTCGCCTGACCCGGTGCGGGTCCGGGCCGCGTACGTCTCCGCCGCCGACATCCGCGCGATGTCGCGGAGTTCGCGGGGGTGGGCCGATGATGCGCCTCGCTTATGTCCTCGACGGGCTGCGCTGCGCGTGCTGCGGCGCGCTCAACGTGCTGTGGCTCGACCAGGTGCGCGGCCTGCTCAAGTGCCACGAGTGCGGCCAGAAAGCCACGGTCATCGTCGACGGCCTCGACCAGGTCGACGCCCTGGACACCTGCGGGGGTGACTGGTGACCAACCCGCACGACCGCTCCACACCTCGAGCGGTGCACATGGCCCAACCCCTCGCCCGCGAGGTGGTCGAAGAGATCGCCAAACAGTACCGTCCAGTCCCGCCCAGGCGGCTCGACGTCCTCACCGGACACGTCGAGGTCATCGACGTGCCCTGCGGAGCGACACTCGAGTCCATGTGTCCGCCATGCGCGAAGCGGAACCGGCAGTTGCGGCGGGCGCAGTGCCGGGAGGGCTGGCACCTGGAGGCCGAGCCGATCAACACCCCCGACGAGGCGGACGACTATCAGCGCTACCTCGTGGAACTGCGGGCCGACGCCCAAGCCTGGCGCGACCAGGCCGATGCCGCCGACCAGGACACCACCGACCTGGACACCGCGATCGAGGACCTGGACGAGGAGATCAACCGGGCGGGCATGCGCGGCAACATCCTCGGCCGAACCAGCGGGATGCGGTCGCGGTCAACGAAGCGGCGGCAGGACGCCCCGGACCCGCCCAAGCGGCAGATGGCTAAGAGCACGCTCGGGCGTAGCTTCACGGGCTCGGACGGCAAGGTCTACCGGCCGTCGATGTCGTGACTCTAACCCTCCCGTCGTATGGGCGGGTGCTGGAGGGCGCGCCGCTCAACCCGGACCGGTATGACTACGCGCGAGCGGCTCGGGACGCGCTGCACTTCTCCAAGCTCGTGGATCGGTTCGCGCAGAACCTCCGCCGGGTGGCGGGCTATGACGTGCAGTATTTCGCTACAGTCGAGCCACAGAATGTCGTCCAGACGGCCACCACGCGACCGGCGAAGCTCGGGCAGCCGTTCACCCGCTGGTCCGTCCGCAAACTCGCCGCCTACCTGCAGACTCTTCCCGGCCGGCCCTCCGGATTGGCCGGGAGGCCTTACGCGCCCTGCTGGCCCGGCATGGCGTCACCTTCCAGCGCACCAAAACCTGGAAGGTCACCCGCCCGCGACGTCCTCAGCCTCCCAGCGCAGCAGGTCCCCCCGGCTGGCACTTGAGCACCTCGCAGAGCGCGGCGAGCGTCGAGAAGCGCACCCCCTTGGCGCGGCCGTTCTTGAGTACCGCAAGGTTGGCGGGCGTGATCCCGACGCGGTCCGCGAGTTCGCCCACGGACATCTTCCGCTTGGCGAGCATCACGTCGACGTCGACGACGATCGGCATCAGATCACCTCGTCAAGCTCGGCCTGCATTCGCGCCGCCTCGATGTCGCGTGCGACGGCCTGGGCGAGGAGCATGAACGAGCACGAGCACGATGAGCGCGACCCCCAGGATGGCCACGCCGACCCCGCCCATGATGACGGTGACGCCCGGGTCGGCGCGCTGGCCCGATGCATTGAGGACCGTGACCGCGAACCACACGAGGGCGGCCGCCACGATCGCGCTGATCATGACGTCCACGTAGCGGAAGGCGGCGTGGGAGAACACGGTTCCGCGTCGCACCATCGTCACCACCGCCATACGCAGACCAGGGCGACCTGGACCGACACCATGCCCAGGATCGTGATCACGCGCAGTGGGGTCAGCGGGAGCGACCGGTCCTCCGGGTCGGTGGCCAACGCCCACACCATCGATGCCTGTACGAACACGGTGCCGACGATCGATAGGTGACGCAACGGCTTGAGACGGAGGGTGACGGCGGTTTCGCACCATGGCGGGATGCCGCAGCCCCCATGGCAGCGTTCACGCGAACTGTCTTGATCTTGTCGAAGTCGGCCTCACTTGAGCACAAATCGGACGCCACCCGACTACGCCGAAGCCCTGGCGCTCCCCGTCTGTTGCTTCGGCAGATGCAGTCCGGCCGGAGCGCGGCGGCCGGTGGTGATGTCCCGCCGAGTATTTGCGCGCTGTCCGCCGGGAGCGCAGCGGGAGGCGGCGGCGTGCGCGGTGACGGCGGCGCGTGCGGCCCGGTTCGGCCGCCTTGACAATGCCGATCTCCACGGCAAGGACTGGTCACCACGCGAGATGCGGCACAGCTTCGTCTCGCTGCTGTCGGACTCCGGCGTCCCGATCGAGGACATCTCCCGCCTCGTCGGCCACCGGAACACGGTGGTTACCGAGACTGCCTACCGCAAGCAGATCCGCCTGGTGCTTGTGCAGGGCGCGGAGAGGATGGACAGCCTCTTCTGCGCATAATCACTCAGTCCAGTACAACAAGATCGGCAAAGGTGAGTTTCACCAGGTGGGCGGTACTGGGTTCGAACCAGTGACCCCTCGCTTGTAAGGAGCCAAGACCGCTCCCGGTGGCACGCTGACCTGCAGGCCAACTTGGGACACTGCTTCCCCACTGACCGTCTCCGAGCTGCCCTAATGGCACGCTAATGGCACGGCGATCATGCCTCTTGTCGCAGCTCGCGACCTCTTGTGATCACGGCTTGTCGGCCACCTTCCCGCCGTCTAATGGCACGCTAATGGCACGACGATCAAGGGGTGTGTCGCGAGGTGCAGACCTGCACGCATCTCCTCTGCCTGATCTTCCCGTCTGCCTCGACCCACCGCGAAGCGGCAGCGGGCCGGCGACGGAAGGTCAAGCCCGTCCTCGCGTGTACCTCAACCGGCTGCCGTTCCTCGATCATCAGATGCCAACGGTCTCGGACGGGCTTGAGCTGGAGGAGTCGGGCTGCTGGGCTCTGCCTGGGTCGGGGCAGGCGGGACGATCAGGCCCACCTCAGCCACTACGGACCTGGCTCGTGCTCGTCGCGATCATCCCGGAGCTGAGGCCCCCGCCGGAGGCATCAAAGGACCTCGGCCGGTCCGGCGCGGTCGTGCTTCCCCGGGCGGTGGTGCGGCCACCTGCGGCGCGTTCGTTGGGTACGGGGCGAGGCGGTGCGGTGCCGGCCTACGCCGCCCGCGCGAGACGGCCCCAGGCCGCCACGCGCAGCGCGGGGATCGGCGCGGGGCCGTGGCGGCGGCGCGGGCCGCGCCGCCGCCCTTGATCTCTGTAAGCGATATTCGGCAGTACATTGAGTCCACCCACAGATAGAGCGTTGGTCGCGTCGTTTGCGCCATGTGTTCTAGCATGGCCACTCGGCCACAAAGCGGATTTTTCGGACACAAATGCCTCTAGCCTTCTAAAGCCGCACCGTCAACGTGTACATTAGACACATGCCAACAGAGACACCGAAATACGAGAATATCATTCAGGACGAACCAGAGCCAATATCGGTTCGCATCCTTCTTAGTGTAGATGGGTACCGGAGACAATTTGATGCGTTATCCGACTTGATCGAGCTAGCCCCTCACGTAACCGAGCTTGACTCACCAAAGAATAGTACGGCGAGCGCTAAAAAACTTATTCCTAATCTATCCCGCGGACAACTTAGAGCTTTCGGTGAGGTCACCAAGAAACACTTCGAAGACGCTTCAAATTTCGATCCACGAGACTACATGAGAGAGTTGGTGGACCGCATTGGCACAGATCGGATAGGAGTCGCCTTCGCCCTAAGATTGAACGATACGCTGAACCGGACGCCGCGCCTCCCTATCCTGTTCAATTCATTGGTCGTTACCGCTGTAAGTACGTTCGAAGTACAGATAGCGCGTCTGGCTACAGATTTCTACCACGCCCATCCCGAGGCTCTCGATGCGGGATCGTCAAATTTCACTCTGAGCGATTTGAAGCGCCTGGGCAGCATTGAAGAGGCTACCGGACTGGCGATCTCTCGCCGCGTGGATTCTCTACTCTATGGAAGCTTCGCCGACTGGCGTCGATTCTTCAAGGAAGAAACCAATATCGATTTTTCCGCTCTGGCCATTGACTGGAATGCAACCAGAGAGATCTTTCAGCGCCGGCATACCATCGTACACAATGGCGGCATTGCCTCCCGGCGCTACGTCAACCAAGTAGCTGGCTTTTTGGGCGATAAGGCTCCGCAGGAGGGTTCGCCCCTGAGGAGCGACGGCGAGTACGTCCAAAACGCTCTAGAAGAGCTTCTGACTCTGGGAGTACTCCTTACAGTCTCGCTTGGCATAAAGCTGCACAAGAGGGATGCAGAGCACTTTATCATTTTGCTCAACAGAATCGCTTATGACGCACTTGTGCGACGCCAGTGGCGAGTGTCAGAGAAGATGTGCAGCTTCGGCGCTTCCATAAGTACCACTTCAGCAGACAAGCTGATATTTCAAGTCAACCGATGGATAGCACTATCACGACTTCAAGGCCCCGGTGCAGTTCGAGAGGAAGTACTGAAGTGGGATATCTCGGCGCTTGCGCCTCGCTACCAGTTAGCCAAGTCCTGCCTTCTGGAAGACATGGATGACGCATTTCGAATATTAGCCCTACTAGTCGAGACGAGAGATATAGAGCTTCAAGATCTACTTGAATGGCCATTGTTGGAGCATGCCCGCTCCGATCCGCGATTTGACCTTATCGTCCTCAGCATGCGAGAGCAGAAGGAGAATGCCAAACAGTCTGTATCTAGATTCGCCATCACACCTCGCTCTAAAGTCCTTCACATATTGCCATGCCCGCGCAGTGGTAGGGCCTCCGTAGAGGTGACTCTTGAGGAAGCGATTGAACAAGGGGCTACCCCCTGTAAGTCATGCGCCCCCATACTCCCAACCCCAACCAAGGAAATCTATGAGTAGGAAAGGACTCCTAGCGAGACCGGAAGGAAAAACGGGCGACAGCCGCTTAACGATAGATCAACCCCAATTCAACTCCATCAATGCACGGCGCCAAGGGTACTGTGATATACGGTCGGCACCTGAATTAGGTGCATGAGGTTCGAATTCACCTGGACCGAAGACAACGCGTACGCCCTCTGCCCGTAGCTGCTCGACGCTACGAAGAAAGGGGGTTCTTTCAGAGAGGGCGCTGTTGACGAAAGGCAGGATGACAAGAGGGATACCGAGGTTGGGGGCTTCGGCGAGGAGGCCGAGGGCGTAGGTATCCGCGATGCCTTGGGCGAACTTGTTAATGGTGTTGTAGGTCGCGGGAGCGACGATGATGGCGTCCGCCCGTGGCGGCTTGGGGTCGCCTGGCTTGCGGTACTGACTGCGAACGGGCCGGCCGGTCTGCTTCTCCAGCGCGGGGACGTCGATGAAGTCGAGTGCGTTCGGGGTGGCGACAATCTGCACGGTCCACCCGTCGTCTTGAGCCATGGTGACGAGTTTGCCGACGTCGCCGGCGGGTCCTGCGGCGCAGACGATGACGTACAGGACCTTGCCGGTGTCGGTCACGCGGTGACTCCCAAGGATTCGGCGTACTCCCGCGCTTCGCGTCGGATGCTGATGGGCGCGGTGGCGAGGATGTCGCGGACCAGCCTATGAGTGGCGGGGCGACTGGTGATTTCCTCGGGGGCGATGTCTCCGGCCGCGCGCAGGATGTAGAGGGCGCGGTCGTGCTTGCCCCAGGCGAGGAATGCGCGGGAAGTGTCCAGAAGGACGGTCGCCTTGCGCTCGTTGATGGGCAGGGCGTTGATGTCGATCCTGCGGGCGTTCTCGATCGCGGTTCCAGCATCGCCAAGGGACAGGGCGATGTTCACGCGGTGGCACAGCACGTTGTTCGGACCGAACGCGGTCCACATGTGGTTGCCGTCGTAGCCGAGTCGCCGGCCTGCGGCCTCGGCCTCGTCCAGGAGTTCGGCGGCGGTGTGCCGGTTGCTGTGCTGAGCGGCGGCGACGGCTCCACGCAACAGAAGCGTCCCGTACACCGACAGGTCGTTCGGAGACGGCTGGGACAGGGCGGCGTTCAGGCGTTGAGCGGCGCTACTCGCCATGCCGGTCGCTGCCCGGTGGTGGCCCCCGTCCATCAGGGCGTGCGTGATGATCCGTGCGCTTGAGCCCATCATCAGCGGACTCTCGCTGGCCTGGGCGGCGTGGACGCTGCGGTCGGCGGCGAGCCAGGCGAGGCCCTTGTCTTCTTGCTTGAGCAGGATGGAGGCGGCTACGTGGTGCGCCTCGGCGGACAGGGCGTGCGCCTTGAGCCGGGCGTCCCCGTCGAGCGAGGCACACGCGAGGCGCAGAGAGCGGATCAGTGCGGGAAGCAGCGCCGCGACCTCGGAGTATCGGCACGCCTGGTAGGTCCGCTTCGCCCTGGCGACAGCGGCGGCAAGTTGCGACAGCTCCGGGAGCTGGCGGCCGGCGACCGGGTATTCGGTGAGGGCTGCGGCGAGATCGTCGGCGCCTGCGGCTTCCTCGTCGCGGGTAAGGGGCTGGGCTACTACGGCACTGAACAGGGCGGCCCCCGCGAGGCCGACGAAGTCACGACGTCGCACTTCGGTCTCGTCCTCTCCGTGTCGGACGAGATCAACGGTAGGCGGAGGACCTGCTGGGCGGGCATCCTGCCGTGGGATGGCTGCGGCGGCCAGGTCGCGAGGAGCGAGGCCGAGAGCCATGCGGGCCTGGTCAGGCATGTGCAGGCCGTCGGCGATGCGCTCGAACACCTCCAGGGCGGTGACCTGCTGGCTTCCGCTCATGATGGCGCTGACCTTGCCCTGGCTGTAGCCGGTCAGGCTGCCGATGGCGGTCTGGCTCAAGCCGCCGTACTGGCGGACGAGGCGGAAGACTGCGCCGATGTCGCGAGTCTTGAGCGCGGCGAGCATGTCGGGGCGGTGCCATAGCGAGGCGGGGACCTCGTACGGCTCGGCCATGCGTGGCGGCATGCGCGGGCTTTCCCTTCGCACCGGGCGGGCAACGGAAAGTGCCTTCCACTGCTACGCGGTCGCGACCTATCCCGTCAAGGGATGCCACGCGGGGATGGGCTGGGAGAACGAGAATTCCGACCCTTGATCCCATGGTTACGGAGATGGACAGATGCGGAGCCTGCCGGGGGAAGGGCTGGCGGTTCGTTCGGAAGTCTTCGGCCGATGCCCGGCTTCGGCTTGACGGTGTGGCCGTGGAGTTGGTGGCGGTCGAGTGCTTCGACTGCGCGGGTACCGGCGTGCCGGCGGCGGCGTGATGAGCGCTGATCAGCTTGTGTACGGTCGGCGGCCCCCGTTGGTCACCGCTGCCCACACTGCGGAGCGGCTGCGTGTGGAGTTGGAGCAGTACGGCGTGGCGGCCGACGTGCACGAGGGGTACGGGCTGGCGCTGGTGTCGGTGTGGGTCGAGCTGGTCGTGTGGACCGATGGTCACTGGTTCCGCTGGCGCTCGGGCCGTACCTCGACCAGCGGGCGGCCCGTCTACGCCTTCGCCCCGGCCTCCGACGTCGTCACCGCCGCGCGCCGGGTGGCGCATAGGTACGGGCAACTCCGTCGTGTCCACCCGTGCCCGCCGTACCTCGCGAGCGAGGGCTCGTGAACGACCTCGACGAGCCTGATCGCCTGCACAGCGCACACGTCTCCATCCGTCGGGGGAACTTCCGGAAACTGGAGTGGTGGGAGCCGACGCCCGCGCGGCGCGTCCGGGTCCTGGCCTGGACCTGCGACTGTCAGGCCCGGTTCTACGAACTGTGCCAGTCGGGCGGTGTCGCCTTCATCCGACGCACGGTGCAAAACGAGGACGCCCCTGAGATCAGCGAGACCCACCGCTGGCGAGTGGGGCAGGGCTGGGAGACCTGGTCGGCGTTGCTGACCGGTCAGGTCCGATAGACGGGCGCGGCGGCGTGGTCGACTCCATCAAGGCGCGGGTGTCCTGCGCCGTCGCGCTCAAGGGGTAGAAGTTCATGTCGGCGGAAGCCCTTCGCAAGCATCGCATGCACTGCTAGCCTGCTTGGCTAGACAGGCATGTTGAATGTGGGGCTCTGATGTCATTTGAATACACCCCTCCCAAATACGCGCAACTGATCGCCGAACTGGAACGGCGCATCGAGTCCGGCGAGTATCCGCCCGGCTCTCCCCTACCGAGCGAACATCAGCTCATGGCCGAGTTCGGCATGGCACGACCGACCGTCGTCAAGGCTCTGGGCGTGCTGCGCGATCACGGATGGATCGTCACCCATCAAGGCAAGGGCCGGTTCGTCAGGGGACGTCCGGCCATCGCATCCACTCAGCAGGTACGCACCGGGCGTGAACTGCTCGACCGCAAAGAGGTCCAGGTCTCCAGCCGACTCCTCGCAGCGGGGCCGGCCGAGGCACCCAACCGCATCGCCTCCTACCTCGGCATCACACCGAAGTCGTCGGTGGTGCTCCGCAAGACCCTCGTCACCCGCGACGACGAAGCGTCCGAGGTCTCCTCGACCTGGGTCCCCGCCGACGTGGCCGAAGGGACGGCGCTGACGGACTCCGCTGATCTCAAGCAGGGCGTACGGCGCTACGTGGAAGCCGCGGCCGGTGTCGAGCTGGATCACATCGTCGAGCACGTGACCGCCCGCAACCCCACACCGGAGGAGCGAGAACTCCTCGGCGTCAAGGCCTCGGCCGCGCTGCTGGCCGTCTATGCCGTCGCCTGCGACGCCACCGGTAAGCCCTGGATCGTGGTGGAGACGGTCCTCCCCGGCGACCGTCACGAGCTCGAAGACGCCTACCCCATCCGGTAATCCAACTTTCCTCCGCGCACCCGCTTGGTGTACTTGACTAGCCAAGCGGGTTTCGCTTTTCATGGAGCAGTAGCTTGGTCAGTCAAGCTGACCGACAGGACAAGATGAGGAGGTGGTGCCACATGGCTCTGCAGGGACCCATTCCGATCAGCTTCGGCCAGATCTTCCCGTACGGCTGCTATGCGGTGGGTGAGGTCGAGCCGGTCAAGGACTTCGAGGCGTCGAACAACGGCCGGTTCGTCCAGGCGCGGGACAAGCAGACGGGCGAACTCGTTTGGCAGATCCCCGTCATGGACGCCGACCCGTCACTGAAGGCGGCACAGAAGACCGTCGCCGTCAAGATCCTCGCTCCGGTTCAGCCGGTCCCCCCGGCCCCGGTTGCGGGCCTGCCCTTCACGCCGGTCGAGTTCGACGGGCTGACCGTGACCCCGTACGTCAACGGGTCCGGACGGCTCGCCTACTCCATCCGGGCACGGGAGATGCGCGCTCCTCGCGCTCACGCCAAGGCGGCCGGCAACGGCAAGGAGGCGGCGGCGTGACCGGGCGGCCGTATACGCACCTGTCGATGTCGATCGACCCCGGCGAGCGGCCCCGGATCGGGATCTCGTTCTACGCCTCGATCACTCGGGCGCGGGCTCGGGTGCTGGAGTCCGGGCGGCCGTACCTGGTCCTGGAGTCCGACGAGGCGGACGTGACGGTCTCGACCACCGGGGCCGGGCCGGTCACCGCCGAGGACCTGGACATCGCGCGGGCGATCTTCAACGCCGCCGCGCGGTACCTGGCCGACTGCGAACGCCTGCACGCCGATCACACCGAGGCCACCGACTCGGCGGCCTGAAATTCAAGCGGGGCCGCAGGAAGCGGCAACTTCCGGCGGCCCCTCAACTCTCCCTGACTGCGAAATCACGAGAGGTTACGAAGTCTAATGTTCCGAAAACTGCCTGGCGACGAGGCGCGTAACCTCGTCTCCACCACCCCGGACACGGCCGTGGTCTTCCGCCCGGCCGTCGTCCGAACTCCCGCCATCGTCACGATCGTGATCTGGCTGTCGCGCCTGGTCGCGGGCCTGGTCCGTCTCGTGGTTCGGCATCCGGTCGCGGTGGCCGTGCCGGTCGCCTTCGGAGTGATCTGGACCCTGTACGGCTGGCGCCTGGCCCTGGTGATGGCCGGATTCCTGCCCTCGGCCGGATTGTCGTGGGCGCTGCTGGATCGGGCCTCGTTCCTGCGTCTGGTCGGCTGGCCGCTGCTGGCCTGGTGGCGGCTGGTCGCCGTCTACCGGCGGCACTGGCAACCGGTCATGGTCGTCTCCGGCCTCGGACGGCACATCCGGGGACGCGACTACCTACCCCGCCTCGTGCGGGTGGAGTGCGACGGCTGGGCCGACCGCGTCAGCGTGAAGATGCTCAACGGCCAAGCCGTCACCGACTGGGCCGACCGCATCGAGCACCTGGCCCACGGCTTCGGCGCCCCCTCCTGCCGGGTCGCCGTCGCTCGGGCCGGGCGGCTCGTGCTTACCTTCCCCCGGCGCGACCCCCTCGCCGAACCCCTGCCCGCCGTCCCTGTCCCTGAGGTCGCCTCGGTGGGGCCGGTCGAGATCGGTAGGCAGGAAGACGGCCGTCCGCTCCTGCTCAAGGTTCACGGCACCCACGTTCTGATCGCCGGGGCCACGGGCGCGGGCAAAGGCTCCTACCTGTGGTCGACAATCCGCGGTCTGCTCCCCGCGATGCGGGCCGGACTGGTGCAGGTCTGGGCGCTCGACCCCAAGCGGATGGAACTGTCCTTCGGCCGCGCCCTGTTCGGCTCCCGGTACGCGGCCGATCCGAAGGAGTGCGCCGACCTGCTCGATGAGGCGGTCTCGGTGATGCAGGAGCGGGCCGACCGGTTCGCCGGCCTCCAGCGCTCCCACACTCCTACGCCTGCTGACCCGTTCGTCCTGGTGCTCGTCGATGAGGTCGCGTTCCTGACCGCCTACCAGCCCGACAAGCACCTCCGTCAGCGCATCACGGCGGCCCTGGCCACCCTGACCACGCAGGGTCGCGCGGTCGGCGTCGGGGTCATGGCCGCGCTCCAGGACCCGCGCAAGGAGGTCATGAACATCCGCAACCTGTTCCCCGACAAGATCGCCCTCCGGCTGGACGAGTCCGAACAGGTGGACATGGTCCTCGGCGACGGGGCACGCGACCGGGGCGCATTGGCCGATCACATCTCACCGGTCCCGGAGTTGGGCGCGGGCGTCGGCTACGTCCGGCTGGAGACTTCGCCCGATCCGGTGCGGGTCCGGGCCGCGTACGTCTCCGACGCCGACATCCGGGCGATGGTCGCCGAGTTCGCGGGGGTGAGCCGATGATGCGCCTGGCTCACATCCTCGACGGCCTGCACTGCTCATGCTGCGGTGCGCTCGATGTGCTCTGGCTCGACCCGGTGCGCGGGATCGTCGAGTGCCACGAGTGCGGCGAGAAAGCCATGGTCATCGTTGATGGCCTCGACCTGGTCGACGCCCTCGACGGGTGCGGGGGTGACTGGTGACCAACCCGCACGACCGCTCCACCCCTCGCGCCGTCCGGATGGCTCAACCGCTGGCCCGTGAGGTGGTGGAAGAGATCGCCAAGCAGTACGGCGTCTGTATCCGCCCGGTCCCGCTGCGGCGGCAGGACATCCTCACCGGCCAGACCGAAGTGATTGACGTGCCGTGCGGGGCGACGCTGGAGAGCAAGTGCCCGCCGTGCGCCAAGCGTAACCGGCAGCTCCGGCGGGCGCAGTGCCGGGAGGGCTGGCACCTCGATCACGAGCCCGTGAACCTCCCGGACAACGCCGACGACTATCAGCGTCACCTTGTCGAGCTGCGGGCCGATGCCCAGGCATGGCGGGACGAGGTCGAAAAGGCCGGCGGCGACACCACCGACCTGGACGCCGCCATCGAGGACCTGGACGAGGAGATCAACCGCGCTGGGATGCGCGGCAATGTCCTCGGCCGGACCTCCGGCAAGCGCACGCGGTCCACGAAGCGGCGGCAGGACGCCCCGGACCTGCCCAAGCGGCAGATGACCAAGACCACGCTCGGGCGGACCTTCACCGGCTCGGACGGCAAGACCTACCGGCCCTCGATGTTCATCACCCTCACCCTGCCCTCCTACGGCCGGGTGTTGGAGGGTGCGCCCCTCGACCCGGATACCTACGACTACGCGCGGGCGGCCCGCGACGCCCTGCACTTCTCCAAGCTCGTCGACCGCTTCGTACAGAACCTCCGCCGCGTGGCGGGATACGACGTGCAGTACTTCGCGACGGTCGAGCCTCAGAAGCGCCTCGCGCCGCATCTGCACATGGCGATCCGCGGCACGCTCCCGCGTGCGGAGCTGCGGCAGATCATCGCGGCCACGTATCACCAAGTGTGGTGGCCCTCGACGGACACTGTCCGATTCGAGGGTGACCACCTGCCGGTCTGGGAGGACGGGGCCGGCTACCTCGACCCCGACACCGGGGAAGTCCTGCCGACCTGGGAACAGGCCCTCGACCGGCTCGACCAGGACGACGAGGCGGAACCCCTGCACGTGCTCCGCTTCGGCGACCAGCTCGACATACAAAGCGTCCTCGCCGGAACCCCGGACGCCGACCAGCTCATCCAGTACCTGTCCAAGTACCTCACCAAGTCCCTCGGCGACGCCCTCGGCACCGATGACCCGCGCCGGAAGGCCCACGCCGAACGGCTGCTCGACGCCCTGCGGTTCGAGCCGTGCTCGCCGACCTGCCCGAACTGGCTCCGATACGGCGTGCAGCCCAAGGGCGCCAAGCCCGGCATGGCTCCGGGCCGGTGCAAGGGCAAGGCGCACAAGCCCGACCACCTCGGCTACGCGGGCCGCCGCGTGCTCGTCTCGCGGAAGTGGTCGAACAAGACCCTGACCGAGCACAAGCAGGACCGCCGCACCTGGGTCCTGGAAGCCCTCGGCCTGCCAGACGAACCGGTCGACCCCCACCGCTACATCTGGCGACCGGTCAAGCCCGGTGATCCCGACCTGGCCCCGATCGGTGTCCGACTGCTCCGCTCGGTCCACGAGCGCCAGCGCTGCGCAACCACATGAACCAGCTCCAGGCACTCGGGGACGGGCCGAATCTTTCGGCAACCGAAGCGAGGGCGGCCTGATGGCGAATAAGGCAGGCCACCGCCGCTTCGGGAGCATCCGCAAGCTGCCGTCCGGACGCTTCCAGATCCGCTATCCGGGGCCGGACGGGAAGCTGCGCAGCGGAGAGACGACATACGAGCGGGAGCGCGATGCCGAACGGGCGTTGTCCCTGCTCGAAGCGAAGATGGTCACCGGGGACTGGACGGACCCTCAGCGATCTAAAGTCAAGCTCGGCGACTACGCGGCCAAGTGGATCAGTGAGCGGACGGAGCTGCGACCCCGGACGGTCGAGATCTACAGCGGGCTTCTCCGGCGGCACGTCGCTCCGTATTTCGGCAATGTCGCCCTCGGAAAGATCAATACGGAGATGGTCCGCGAATGGCGGGCAACTCTGGCGAGCAGCGGCGTCGGGGCAACGGAGATCGCAAAGGCGTACCGGTTCCTGCGGGCCGTGCTCATGACCGCGACGGACGACCAGCTCATCCCGCGCAACCCCTGCCGCATTCGCGGTGCCGGCGAGGAGAAGTCGGAAGAACGGCCGGTCCTCACTGTGGCCCAGGTCTTCCAGCTCGCCGATTTGGTGCCGGTACGGCTGCGCGCGTTGATCCTGCTCGCCACCTTCGCGAGCCTGCGGTGGGGCGAGGTCGCGGCACTGCGGCGGATGGACCTGGACCTGAACGCCGGGACCGTCAGCGTTCGGCAACAGCACGTCGAGTTGGACTCGGGCGAACTCCTCGTCGGGCCGCCCAAGTCTCGTGCCGGTCTGCGTACGGTGGCGATCCCGGAGGCGATCATTCCGGCGCTGCGTCAGCACCTCGACCAGTTCACCGAGTCGGAACCGACTGCCCTCGTCTTCACCGGGGCGAACGGCGGCATCCTGCGGCGCAGCAACTTCCGGCGGGCAGTCAAGTGGAGCGAGACGACACGCAAGCTCGGCGTCCCCGGGCTCCACTTTCACGATCTCCGCCACACCGGGAACACGATCGCGGCCAGTGCCGGCGCTTCCCTCCGCGACCTGATGGCACGCATGGGACATGACAGCGTGCGCGCCGCGATGATCTACCAGCACCGCACGGCGGAAGCAGACCACAAGATCGCCGACGTCATGAACGGCAAGATCGTACAGGTCCTACCGACCGAGGCGAGCGGTCACTGAACAAGATCGATTGCGTTCGCTAATGGCACGTTAATGGCACGAGCCCCGTTTTCCCTGATGGGAGACGGGGCTCTTTTCGCAGGTGGGCGGTACTGGGTTCGAACCAGTGACCCCTCGCTTGTAAGGCGAGTGCTCTACCGCTGAGCTAACCGCCCGGACCGGACTACACCTTACGACACCGACCCGCCTCTCAGCACATCGAGCGTCCAGTCGGCGCCCGCGTCGTCGTCTCCCGCCGCCTGCCAGCCGAGGAGGGCCGCGCCGAGCATGCCCGCCCGCGGGCCCAGGGCGGCCGGGCGTACGGGTGGGGGGCTCCTGGAAGGCCAGCCGCCCGGCCAGCCGTTCCCGCAGCGGCTCGAACAGGGCCGCACCGGCCTCCGCCAGGCCGCCGCCGATGACGATCAGGGCCGGGTCGAGCACGAGCACGTACGACGCGAGCGCGATGGCCAGGGCCTCGATCGCCTCGCCGAACACCTCGGCGGCCACCGGGTCTCCCGCGACCGCGAGTTCGACGACCTCCTTCGCGGTCGCCGTACGGCCGGAGCGCGCCGTGAAGCGGCGGGCCACGGCCGAGGCGGAGGCGTAGGTCTCCAGGCAGCCGATCTGCCCGCAGGCGCACTTCTCCCCCGCAGGCCAGACGGACGCGTGCCCGATCTCGCCGCCCCAGCCGTGCGCGCCGCCGTACGGCTCGCCGCGGAGCACCACCGCTCCCGCGATGCCGGTGCCGATGGGCAGGAAGAGGAAGTCGGCGACGTCGCGGCCCGCGCCGAAGACGCTCTCGGCCAGGCCGCCCGTGCGGACGTCGTGGCCGAGCCGCGCCGGGACGCCCGGAGGCGTGAACGCCTCGGCGGGCACGTCGCGCCAGCCGATGTTGGCCGAGTAGACGGCGGTGGTCGCGGTGACGATGCCCGGGACGGCCAGGCCCACCCCGGCGGGCGGGGCGCCGTACCGGGACCGGCCGAGATCGGCGATCTCGCCGACGTAGGCGCGCACGGCCTCCACGACCGCGTCCGGGCCGTTCTCACGCCCCGTGGGACGCCCGGCGAGGACGGTGACCTCGCCCCGCCGGGTGACGAGGCCGCCCTTCATCGAGGTGCCGCCCACGTCGAGTGCGACCACGTACGGCACGGGCTGCGTCACGAGCGGCCCAGGACGCGGTCGAGGGCCGCCTCCACCTCCGCGGCGAGGCCGGGCATGCGGGCGCACGCCGGCGTGCCGGCCGTGACGAGCGGCTCATCGGCGCGGGCGAGCCGCACCTCGCCGCAGGAGCGGCACTCGATCTCCCCCAGGCGGCAGATCAGCGCGATCGAGCCGCACGAGGCGCACGTGTCGAGATCGAGATCGTGCACACGCTGGCAGTCCGGGCAGACGAGGACCTGCGCCTCGTGGCGCACCGCGCGCTTCCAGGGACTGGCGCCGCGGACGGGGTCGGTCTGCCGGGCCCCGCACCTGTAGCAGGGCATCGTGGCCTCCAATGGGGCGAGTCGGAGTCGGAGTCGAATATGTTCAGTGCCCGGGGGCGGGCAATCAAACGATCAGAGTTCCGCGAGCGCCTTCCGGTACTCGTCGAGATCGCGTGCGGAACCGATCGGGTTGACGACCTTCCAGCGCACGACGCCTTCGCCGTCGATGATGAACGTGCCCCGGAGCGCGAGTCCCCTGTCCTCATCGAGGACACCGTACGCCCGGGCGACCGCACCGTGGGGCCAGAAATCCGACAACAGGGGAAACGAGAAGCCTTCCTGGTCGGCCCAGGCGCGCTGGCTGAACATCGAGTCGACCGACACCGCCAGCACCTGGACGTGCGGAGGCAGGGAGCCGGCGAGCTCGTCGCGGATGGCCGCGAGCTCGCCGTGGCAGACGGGGCTGAACGACAGAGGATAGAAGACGAGCATGACCGTCTTGCCCCGCAGGTCGGAGAGGCGCACGGGAACGCCGTGCTGGTCCTTGAGCGCGAAGTCCGGAGCCCGCTGCCCGACCTCTACCGTCATGAGCAGTCCCTCCCCAGGTGTCCGCCCATCATCCTGCCGTACGGCATCCCCGGGCCGTACGGCAGGGCAATACTCAGCGGCGGGCCTTGGGGGCGACGAGCCTCGTGCCCGACCAGTCCCTGGCGGCGCTCACGCTGCTCGTCTGCGACAGCCCGGCGGTCGCCGCGTCCTCACCGATGTCGCTGGGCTCCACGTGGCCCTCGCGACCCGCCTTGGGGGTCAGCAGCCAGATCTGGCCTCCGTCGGCGAGCGCCGTCATCGCGTCGCTCAGCGCGTCGAAGAGGTCGCCGTCGCCGTCACGCCACCAGAGGAGCACCACGTCGACGACGTCGTCGTAGTCCTCGTCCACCAACTCGTTGCCGGTCAGCTCCTCGATGGACTGGCGCAGCGCCTCGTCGCAGTCCTCGTCCCAGCCGACCTCCTGCACCACCTGACCGGCTTTGAGGCCGAGTCGTTCGGCCAGGCCGCGCTCGTCCTGCGCCTGACCCGCGGTCGCGCTCACGTTTATCCCTCCTGCTTGGGGTGACCCCGCCCAGTTCTGCGGTTGTCCCGGCTCGTTGAGAGCCATGCTTCGGCACAGTCCACACGCTGCGACCCGTCGTCGTCAACGGTCGCCACGGCGGGTGACCCGCACCGTTATCTCTTAATCGGTCAAAAACGACAAACGAACACGCCTGTCAGGGTTGTCGACGTTGAGGTCGATCAGGGCGACCGACTGCCAGGTCCCCAGCGCCAGCCTGCCCCCGAGGACGGGAACGGTCGCGTACGGCGGAATGAAGGCGGGCATGACATGCGACCTCCCGTGCCCACGGGAGCCGTGCGCATGCCGCCACCGGTCGTCCGCCGGCAGCAGGTCGCCCAGGGCGGCCAGCAGGTCCTCGTCGCTGCCCGAGCCGAGCTCCAGCAGCGCCACGCCCGCCGTCGCGTGCGGGACGAAGACGTGCAGCAGCCCGTCTCCCCCGCACTCGCGCGCGAAATCGGCGCACTCCTTCGTTATGTCGTGCACGCGCTCGCGCGCGCCGGTCCGCACCTCGATCACCGTCGATTTCACATCCGCGATATTACGATTCGCGCTGAGCTGGGAGGACGACGGCGTCCGGACCGGGGAAGACGAGCGCTTCGTGCCCGTCCTCGTACCGCACCAGGAACGGCGGGCCGCCCCCGGGACCGCGGACCTCGACGATCACACCGTGCTTCTCGTGGTCGCCCACGACCGCACCGTGCACCACCAGACGGTCCCCTACCGCTGCGTGCATCTCGATCCCCCCTCTCTCTCCTGAGCCTGGTACGGCTATCGCCACCTGGAAAGAGGAGAAACCCCCCTCTCCACAGAGGGAGGGACAACTCATACCAAAACGTTACGCTGCCGACATGCCGCCTCCAGTCCCGTCCGCGCGACCTCGGTAATGCACCGCAGACGTGGAGACAGGCGAGGCAGACGGTTCCGGAGACGACGACGGGACGGCCACGACCGCGGCGGCGCGGCCACTTCGCCCGGCCTTTCGGATAGGGCGTGGTCAGGCCGGGTACGGAGGTTCCGACCAGGCACGATGTGACGCCGGCGACCTTGCGACGCCCCCGGCGGCGACCGGGAATGGATGGTGGGTAAAAATCGTCCTACCATCGGTGGTCTAGGCCAAGACCTGCCCCGCAGCCAGCGCGGACGGTTCGGTTACCGGGAAGTAGAGATGCGCTTTCCGGTGGGACGAGACAGGATGGAAGAAGACCGCAACGCCGCGATCGAGCGCTGACCGCATCGCAGCAGGCAACACAGACGTAACAGATCCGACGAGACAAAGTCCATTCTCGGAAGGCGAGACCCAGTGGCTTCCGGACGCCAGCGTTTTTCGATCATCAGTGACGGCCTACCCAGCCAGTTGCCTGATGTCGATCCGAGCGAGACCAACGAATGGCTCGAATCGCTCGACAACGTCATCAAGACCGAGGGCCGCACCCGTGCCCGCTACCTGATGCTCCGGCTGCTCGAGCGCGCCCGCGAACACCAGGTCGGCGTGCCCGGCCTGCGCAGCACGGACTACATCAACACCATCCCCCCGGAGCGCGAGCCCTGGTTCCCTGGGGACGAATACGTCGAGCGCCGCATCCGGGCCTACATCCGCTGGAACGCGGCGGTGATGGTGACCCGTGCCAACGCGCGGACCAACGTCGGCGGCCACATCGCCACCTACGCGTCCGCGGCCTCGCTGTACGAGGTGGGCTTCAACCACTTCTTCCGCGGCAAGGACCACGGGGAGTCGGGCGACCAGATCTTCATCCAGGGCCACGCGGCCCCCGGCATCTACGCCCGCGCCTTCCTGGAGGGCCGCCTCGACGCGGCCCAGCTCGACGCGTTCCGTCAGGAGCTGTCCCACGGGATCAAGGGCCTGCCCTCCTACCCGCACCCCCGGCTGATGCCGGACTTCTGGGAGTTCCCCACGGTCTCCATGGGCCTTGGCCCGATCGGCGCGATCTACCAGGCGCGGTTCAACCGCTACCTGCTCAGCCGCAAGATCAAGGACACCAGCCGCAGCCACGTCTGGTGCTTCCTGGGCGACGGCGAGATGGACGAGCCCGAGTCGCTCGGCGCGATCGGCGTCGCGGCCCGCGAGGAGCTCGACAACCTCACCTTCGTCATCAACTGCAACCTGCAGCGGCTCGACGGCCCGGTACGCGGCAACGGAAAGATCATCCAGGAGCTGGAGTCGTACTTCCGCGGCGCCGGCTGGAATGTGATCAAGGTCGTCTGGGGCCGTGACTGGGACCCGCTGCTGGCGGCCGACGTCGACGGCGTGCTGGTCAACCAGATGAACACCACGCCCGACGGACAGTTCCAGACCTACTCGGTCGAGTCGGGCGCCTACATCCGCGAGCACTTCTTCGGCGGCGACCCACGCCTGCGCAAGATGGTCGAGCACATGTCGGACGACGACATCCGCAAGCTGTCGCGCGGCGGCCACGACTACCGCAAGGTGTACGCCGCGTTCAAGGCGGCCCGCGAGCACGTCGGCCAGCCGACCGTCATCCTGGCCCAGACGATCAAGGGCTGGACGCTCGGCAAGGACTTCGAGGCGCGCAACGCCACGCACCAGATGAAGAAGATGAGCAAGGCCGAACTCAAGGAGTTCCGCGACCGGCTCTACCTGCCCATCCCGGACAAGGACCTCGAGGCCGACCTCCCGCCGTACTTCCACCCGGGCGAGGACAACGACGAGATCGCCTACATGAAGGAGCGCCGGGCGGCGCTCGGCGGCTACCTGCCCAAGCGGGTAGTACGCGCCAAGCCGCTCAAGCTCCCCGGCGACCCCGTCTACTCGGGCCTGCGCAAGGGCTCCGGCAAGCAGAACGTCGCCACCACCATGGCGTTCGTCCGCCTGCTCAAGGACCTCATGCGCGACAAGGAGATCGGCGCCAGGTTCGTGCCGATCATCCCGGACGAGGCCCGCACGTTCGGTGTGGACGCGATGTTCCCGACCGCCAAGATCTACTCGCCCCACGGGCAGACGTACGAGGCGGTCGACCGCGAGCTGCTGCTGTCGTACAAGGAGTCGACCGAGGGTCAGATCCTGCACGAGGGCATCAGCGAGGCCGGCTCTATGGGCTCGGTCATCGCGGCGGGCACGTCGTACGCCACCCACGGCGAGCACATGATCCCGGTCTACATCTTCTACTCGATGTTCGGGTTCCAGCGGACCGCCGACCAGATGTGGCAGCTCGGCGACCAGATGGGCCGCGGCTTCCTGCTCGGCGCCACGGCCGGCCGCACCACGCTGAACGGCGAGGGCCTGCAGCACGAGGACGGCCACACCCCGCTGATCGCCTCGACCAACCCCGCCGCCGTCGCGTACGACCCGGCGTGGGCGTTCGAGATCGCGCACATCGTCAAGGACGGCCTGCGGAGGATGTACGGGGAGCACCCCGAGGACGTCTTCTACTACCTGACCGTCTACAACGAGCCCTACCCGCAGCCGGCCGAGCCGGAGAACGTGGACGTGGACGGCATCCTCAAGGGCCTCTACCTCTACGCTCCGGCGACGGGCGACGGGCCGAAGGCGAACATCCTGGTGTCCGGCGTCGCCGGCCCGTGGGCGCTGGAGGCGCAGCGGATGCTGGCGGAGGACTGGGGCGTGTCGGCCTCGGTCTGGTCGGCCACCTCCTGGAGCGAGCTGCGTAGGGACGCCCTGGCCGTCGAGGAGCACAACCTGCTCAACCCCGACGCCGAGCAGCGCGTGCCGTACGTGACGACCAAGCTCTCGGGTGTGCCGGGGCCGTTCGTGGGCGTCAGCGACTACATGCGCGCCGTCCCGGACCAGATCGCCCAGTGGGTGCCCGGTGACTGGACCTCGCTCGGCACCGACGGCTTCGGCCTGTCCGACACGCGTTCGGCGCTGCGCCGCCACTTCCACGTGGACGCGGCCTCGATCACGCTGGCGGTGCTGACCCAGCTCGTGCGGCGCGGCGAGGTCAAGGCCGAGACGCTGCAGGAGGCCGTCGCTCGTTATCACCTCAAGAACGGGGTGACCGAGGTGTCGGCTCAGCAGACCCCGGAGACCAACGACACCCAGTCGATGGGCGTCTGATCCGCGGATCGTCCGGCGGCCCCCGTCTCGGCGGGGGCGCGTCGTCTCCGGCCCCCTCACCGCACCTGAGCGGCGCGAAAGCGGACTTGCAGTGCGGTACCGTCCGGTCCCAAGCCACCTCCAAGCAAGAAACAAGACCGTTCCATCACGCTTGCTGCCGTGGATGGAAATCTCAGGAAATACTTCGGCAGACTGACCGGGGGGGATGGCCGCGGTGGCGGCCCTCGCCCTGCTCGTCGTGGCCGCGCCCGCTTCGGCGGACACCGGGGACGAGGTCCCCGTCGGCACCCGGCTGGCCGCGCGCACCCACCCCGCCGTGCAGCTCACCAGCATCACGTACTCGGGCGAGGTCGTCGTCCCGAGCAGCCAGGCCAAGCAGGCCGCGTGGGACCAGCTGACCAACGAGGCGACCCAGGCCGTGCTCGCCGGCAAGATCCCCTCCGACGAGCGGAGCATCGCCAAGTTCTTCTTCCAGCGCGTGGCGGCCGACGTCGACCGCTATCTCCAGCCCGTCGGCCCGGAGCGCACCGTCAAGGCGCAGGTCGGCGGCATGTGCACGGGCTGGTGGGTGACCCCCGACGGCTACATGGTCACCGGCGCGCACTGCGTCGAGATGAGCAACGAGGAGCTGTCGCAGACCTTCGCGCAGCAGGCGCTGGAGAAGTTCAACAAGCAGGACGCGAAGGAGATGATCAACGCGCTGCGGAACTTCGAGGCCGACAAGGAGATGCTCGAACTCGTCCAGCAGATCTACGTCACCTTCAACAGCACCCACCTGGAGATCCGCGGTCTGCAGAAGAGCCTGTCGGTCCTGCAGAGCCTGCCCGGCGGCGGCGTCGACAAGACGGCCAAGGAGGTCCCGGCCGAGCTGGTGTCGGTCGGCGAGAGCTACCCGGGCAAGGACTTCGCGCTGCTCAAGGTCAACGGCCAGCAGAACCTGCCGACCGTGCCGCTCGGCGACGACGCCGACGTGCAGACCGGCGACACGCTCTACATCAGCGGTTTCCCCGGCCTGGTGACCAACACGCCGTGGTTCAGCCTGGAGTCCAAGCTCGACCCCGCGCTCACCGAGGGGCCGTACAACGCCAAGCGCAGCACCCAGGAAGGCGTGCCGTACATCCAGACGCAGGCGCCCTCCTACCACGGCAACTCCGGCGGCCCGGTCTTCAGCCGTGCGGGCAAGGTCGTCGGCATGCTGATCGCCGGCACCGTGAGCGAGAACGGCGAGGCGTCGGAGAACGAGAGCTTCGTGCTCCCGGTCTCGATCATCAAGGAGAAGCTCAACGAGAAGAACGTCAAGCCCTCCGCGTCGCTGACGACGACGAAGTACAACGAGGCGCTCGACGACTTCTTCCAGCGGCACTACAAGGACGCGCTGCCGAAGTTCCGCGAGGTGCAGGCGCTGTTCCCGGGCCACCCGTACGTCGCGAAGTACATCACCGACTCCCAGCAGGCGATCTCGTCCGGCAAGGACGAGACCCCGCAGCCGATGTGGCTGTGGATCGCCATCGGCGCCGGCGTGCTGATCGTGGTCGGCGGCGGTCTCCTGCTGCTGGTGCTCATGCGCAGGCGCAAGAAGACCCCCTCCTCGCCGCAGGGCCAGTCGCCCTCGCCCGCGTACGGCGGGCCCTACCCCGGGGTGAACGGCGGCGGCGGTTACCCAGCACAGGTCGGCGCGGCTATGACCGGCAGCCGGTGAACGGCCAGGTGCTGCCCCAGGGCTGGGCAGCCGCAGAGCCTGCCGCCGGCCAACGGCCACCAGGCCGGGCGGACGGCCGGAGGCTACGAGGCCCCGCGCCCGCGCGACTACGACGCGCAGCGGCCGGGCGGGGGCTACGACCCCCAGCGGCCCGACGGCGCGACGCAGTACGTCCGTCCCGCTCCCTCGCCCTACGGGCACCAGCGGCCGCAGGCCACACCGGGCCAGGACCCGGCCGACTCCAACGCGCCGGACGTCGCCGACCTGGAGCGGGAGATCGCCGAACTGCGCCGCCAGTTGCAGCACCGCCCGCCGGAGGCGTGACGAGAAGAGCAGGAGGGTGACGCCCCTCACCTCCTGCCGCGAAGGGCGTCGCCGCCGTGCGCCGGTGGGCGGCGGCCGCCGTACGGCCACCGCCCGGGGAGAGGTCAGCTCTCGGAGGAGAAGGCGGCGTCGAAGGCGGCGTCGGGTGGGGTGATGGCGTTGAGCGAGCGGATGT